>JAMNYN010000211.1 GCA_023622805.1 Pseudomonadota bacterium
CCGCATTGCCAGCCGGATCTGCCCGCCTTGCAGGCGGCGCAGCGGCGGGCTGTCGCCGCCTATGGAGACCGGCCCGACCAGATCCTCTCGCCAGGTATGCATGCGAAGCAGGGCTGGGTGATTGGCGCTCCGCTGGGGCGCATCGATGCGGCCGCGATGCACCAGCTGGCCAGCGACCTGCCGGCGCGCACCGCTATCCGGGTCACGGCCTGGCGTTCGCTGCTGGTGGACGCCCCCGCCATGGAATCGCGCCTCGCGCAGTTGGACCCCACGCACTGGATCACGCAGCCTGACGATGTGCGCTTGCGGGTTTCCGCCTGCACCGGCGCGCCGCGCTGCACCCAGGCCCAGATACCGGCCCAGGCCATGGCTTTGGCATTGGCCCCCCAGGTGGCACAGAACAAGCACCTGCATGTGAGCGGCTGCGCCAAGTTCTGCGCGCTGGCCGCGGATGCCTCGGGCGTGCTCTACGCCAGCCGGGGCGCTGGCGGCGAGGTGCTGCTGAACGCCAGTGCCGTGGGCCGGCACGCCCGCCCGGGCCCACTTATTTCCTCTCTGGCGCATACCGAAGCGCCAGAAAAAATACAAGAACTACTCCATGACCTACACCTATGAAATGCGCGGTGAAGAGATTTACCGGCAATCGTTTCGCATCATTCGCAGCGAGGCCGATCTGGCCCGCTTCACGGCGCTGGAAGAGCGCGTGGCCTGCCGCATGATCCATGCCGCGGGCATGGTGGAACTCGCCGCGCATATCCATTTCTCGCCCGATTTTGCCGTGGCGGCCGAGGCGGCGCTGCAGCGCGGCGCGCCCATTCTGTGCGACGCCCGCATGGTCAGCGAAGGCATTACGCGCAAACGCCTGTCCGCCGACAACGCCGTCATCTGCACCTTGCAGGACCCGCGCGTGCTGGGGCTGGCCGCGCAGATGGGCAATACGCGCAGCGCCGCCGCGCTGGAGCTGTGGCGCGAACATCTGGGTGGTGCGGTGGTCGCCATCGGCAATGCGCCCACGGCCTTGTTTCATCTGCTCAACATGCTGGAAGACCCGGCTTGCCCGCGCCCCGCGGCCATCATCGGTTGTCCGGTGGGCTTTGTGGGAGCGGCGGAATCCAAGGACGCGCTGCGTGCCTGGGGGCAGATTCCATTCGCCATCGTGCAAGGGCGTCTGGGTGGATCGGCGATCACGGTCGCTGCGGTCAATGCCTTGGCCACGTCGGTCGAGTGAGGAGCGCCAGGATGAACAGCGGAAAAATCGTTTGCGTGGGCCTGGGCCCCGGGGATCCGGAACTGATGAGCGTCAAGGCCGATCGCCTGCTGCGCAACGCACGCCATGTGGCCTATTTCCGCAAGCGCGGCCGTCCTGGCAAGGCGCGGCAACTGGTCGATGGCATGCTGCATGGCGAGGTGAGCGAGTACGCCATGGAGTACCCGCTCACGACCGAGATTCCACACGACGATCCGCGCTACGTGGCGCAGCTGTCCGATTTCTACCTGGAGTGGCAGTCGCGTCTGACGGAGCTGGCGCGTACCGAGGACGTGGTGGTGCTGTGCGAGGGCGATCCGTTCTTCTACGGCTCCTTCATGCATTTGTACGTGCGCCTGCAGCAAGCGGGCGTGGTGCCGGTGGAAGTGCTGCCGGGCATTCCGGGCATGGTGGGCTGCTGGCACGCCACGGGGCTGCCCATCACCTGGGGCGACGATGTGATGAGCGTGCTGCCGGCAACGCTGCCCGATGTGCCGCTGCGCGAGCACATCGAGCGCTCCGACGCCTTGGTCATCATGAAGGTGGGCCGCCATATGGGCCGCATCCGCACGCTGCTCACCGAGTCGGGCAAGCTGGACCAGGCCTGGCTGGTGATCAACGGCACCATGGCCGATCAGCAGGTCATGCCCTTGCGCGATGCGCCCGAGCCCTGCCCGTATTTCTCCATCGTGATCGTGCACGGCCAGGGCCGGCGTCCGGCCAACGACATGTGAGGGCCGGAGTATGAATACTTCAGCGCCAGGGCGTGGCCGCCTGCGTGTAGTGGGACTGGGGCCGGGAGACGATGCGCTGCTGACCGAGCAGGTACGCGCCAGCATCGCCAGCGCCACCGATGCCTTTGGCTATTTCCCCTATGTCGCGCGCCTGGGCGGCATGGAGCATCTGCAATTGCATGCCAGCGACAACCGCGAGGAGCTGGAGCGCGCGCGCCAGGCCTTGGATCTGGCCGCGCAAGGCCGGCAGGTGCTGATGCTGTCCTCGGGCGACCCGGGCGTGTTTGCCATGGCCAGCGCCGTGTTCGAAGTGCTGGAGTCGGCCGCGCCCGAAGACAAGGCGCGCTGGGCCGCGGTGGACATCGAAGTGCAGCCCGGCATCACCGCCATGCTGGCTGCCGCGGCCCGTCTGGGCGCGCCCCTGGGCCATGATTTTTGCACCATCAATCTGTCGGACAACCTCAAGCCCGCATCGGTGATAGAGCACCGTATCCGGCACGCGGCGCAGGCCGATTTCGCCATGGCGTTCTACAACCCCTGCTCCACCTCCAGACCCGAAGGTTTTGTGCGGGCGCTGACGGTGCTGCGGCAGGAGTGCGAGCCGGCGCGGCTGATCTGCTTCGCACGCAATGTGAGCCGGCCGGACGAGACACTCAAGGTGCTGCCGCTGCATGCCGTGACGGCGGACATGGCCGATATGCGCACGCTGGTCATCGTCGGCAACAGTCTGACGCGCCAGGTGGGCAAGCATGTCTACACGCCGCGCAGCTACGGCTTGCCCGCCCATGCATGAACCGGGTCTGATGCCCTCAGCGCTGGCTGTCCAGCCACTGCATGGCCTGCTGCGGCGTTTCGCATTGCCTGCGCGCGGGCAGATGCGGGCGATCGACCATGATGACGGGAATGCCCAGCGCGCGCGCCGCTTCGATTTTTGCGTAGGTGTCCGCGCCGCCGGCGTTCTTGCTGACGATGCAGTCCACGCCATGGCGCCGCAAAAGCGCGAGTTCATCAGCCAGTTGAAACGGGCCGCGCGCGATCAGCAGCTCGTAGCTGGCTTGGGGCAGCGGCAAGGCCGCATCGGGTGGATCGACGACGCGCAGCACGAAGTGGTGGCAGGCCGTCTGGTCCGCAAAGGCCGCGAGCTGCTTGCGGCCTATGGCCAGAAAAACGCGCGGCCCATACGCCGCCAAGGCCTGCGCGGCAGCCGCCATGTCGGGCACCTGGGTCCATTGGTCCGTGGGCATGGCTTGCCAGGCGGGGCGCTCCATGGACAGCAAGGGAATGCCCAAGGCGCTGCAGGCGCTGATGGCGTTGCGGCTCATTTGCGCGGCAAAGGGGTGAGTGGCATCGATCACATGGCTGATGCGCTGCTGTTGCAGGTATTGCGTCAAACCGGCGACTCCGCCAAAGCCGCCGACGCGGCTGGGCAGGGCAGGGGTGCGCCGGGTTTGCGTCACGCCCGCGTACGAGTAAACGGCCTGCACGCCTGCCGCATGCAGCAGGGTGGACAGAACATGGGCATCGAACGTGCCGCCTAACAGGAGAACTTTGGTCATGGCCAATCCGTGGCTTTCAATCATCGGTATTCATCCTTCCGGTCTGGAGGGATTGTGCGCTGCCGCCAGGCGGGATCTGGATGATGCCAGCCTGGTGTTCGGCAGTCCGCGCCACCTGGCATTGGCCCAGGTCGGTACGCGCGGCCGGCCGTGGCCCCTGCCTTTCAGCGTCGAGCCCGTGCTGCAGCTGCGCGGGCAAACGCGGGTAGCGGTGCTGGTGTCGGGCGATCCCTTTCATTTTGGCGCGGGCGCATCGCTGTCCAGGCATCTGGACGTGGGCGAGTGGCGCAACCATCCGCAGCCTTCCACATTCTCTTGGATTGCCGGCGAGCTGGGCTGGTCGCAGGAACACAGCCATTGTCTGGGACTGCATGCGCGCAGTTTCGCGCATCTGACGCCATTGCTGGCGGCGGGCCAGCGCTTCATCTGCCTGCTGCGCGACGGCGCGGCGGCGCAAGGCCTCGCGGCCTGGTTGCAGGCGCGCGCCTGGGGCGAGAGCCCGATGTGGCTGGTGTCGCAGGCCGGCAGCGCCGAGCAGCGCATTCGCCATGGTACGGCCCAGGAGCTGGCCATGGACTTGATGAAGAACCCCGTTTCAGCGCCCGTGACTGCGGCTTTCGAAGCGCGCGGCGGCAGCGGCCTGATGCAGGTGCCGGGCCGCGGCATTGACGCCTTTGCCCATGACGGGCAGATCACCAAGAGTCCTGTGCGGGCGATGACGCTCGCCGCGCTGGCGCCGCGCCGGGGCGAGTGCTTGTGGGACCTGGGCGCGGGCTCGGGTTCGGTGTCCATCGAATGGTGTCTGGCGGGCGGTCAGGCCGTTTGCGTGGAGCAGCACGCGGCCCGCGTGGCCAATATTGCCGAGAATGCCGCGCGCTATGCGGCGGCCTTGCAGGTGGTGCACGGCGATGTCTTGTCTGCGCTGGCCGGCTTGAGCCCCGAGCCGCAGGCGGTGTTTGTCGGTGGGGGCTTCGACAGGGAACTGTTCCAGGCGCTGCGCGCGCGGCTGAGCGGTCCTTGGCGCCTGGTGGTGAACGCGGTGGCGCTGGAGACCCAGGCGTTGCTGATGGAGCTGCATCGCGTGCATGGCGGGCAATTGCTGCAGCTGCAATGGAGCGAAGCCGTGCCGCTGGGACGCATGCAGTCGTGGAGCGCGGCGCGGCCCGTGGTGCAGTGGGTGTGGCAAGCATGAGGCCTTGGTTCGCCGGCTGGGGCTTTCGGGCCGGGGCGCAGCCCTCGTCGTTTGGCAGCTGCTGGGAGCAGGTATGCCAGCAGCTGGCGCAGTCTGGCATTGCGCCTGGCGGCTGGACTTTTGCGCTGCTGGCGTCGAAGTCGCAAACACCGGGCGCGAATGCGTTGAAAAATTGGGCCGCTGTCGCCATGCCGCAAGCGGTCTGGCTGAGCTGCGCGGAAGCCGCCATCCGGCAGGTGGCCACACCGTCGGTGTCCGAACGGCTGCTGCAGCGCTTTGCGACCGGCAGCGTAGCGGAAGCGCTGGCTTTGCATGCCGCCAGGGCGCATGCCGACAGCCGTCTGATCCTGCGCCGCATCGTGTCCGCGGACCGGCACGCCACGCTGGCCGTTGCCGGGCTGCCCTAGATCGCAAACACGTTCTCATCTATTGGAAACAGGAGGTCTTTCTTGACAGTTCACTTCATTGGCGCCGGCCCCGGCGCGGCCGACCTTATCACTGTGCGCGGACGGGATCTGCTGGCGTCCAGCCCCGTCTGTCTGTATGCCGGATCGCTGGTGCCGACCGAATTGCTGGCGCATTGCCCGCAGGGCGTGCGCCTGGTCAACACCGCGCCCATGTCACTGGAGGATATCGTCGCCGAAATGCGCCAGGCCCATGCCCAGGGGCTGGATGTGGCGCGGCTGCATTCGGGGGACTTGAGCATCTGGTCGGCCATGGGAGAGCAATTGCGCAGCCTGCGTGAGCACGACATTCCCTACACCGTCACGCCCGGCGTGCCGTCTTTCAGCGCGGCCGCGGCGGCGCTGGGCGTGGAGCTGACCTTGCCGGGATCGTGCCAGTCGGTGGTGCTGACCCGCACCTCGGGCCGCGCATCGGGCATGCCCAGCGGCGAGACCCTGGCCGCATTCGCTGCCACGGGCGCCGTGCTGGCGATTCACCTGTCGGTGCATGTGGCCGAGCAGGTGCAGGCTGAGCTGTTGGCGCACTACGGCGCGGATTGCCCAGCGGCCATCGTGTGGCGCGCGTCCTGGCCCGATGAACTGCTGGTGCGTACCTGCGTGGGCGAGATTGCCGCGGCCGCGCAGGCCAATGCGCTGCAGCGTAGTGCCCTGATTCTGGTCGGGCCCACGCTCAGCCAGCAGGACTTCGGCCTGAGCCGGCTCTACGCCAACGATTACGACCGGCGCTACCGTCCGCGTGGCGATGAGCCCCGGTTTCCCACAGGCAGCGAGGGCGCCTGATGCTGGAGCTGTTTCTGATCGGCATAGGCACGGGCAACCCCGATCACATCACGCGCGAAGCGGAAAAAGCGATTCGCGGCGCGGACCTGGTGCTGCTGCCGCACAAGGAAGACAACAAGGCCGAGCTCGCGCAGTTGCGCCTGTCGCTGTTGCAAAGCCTTGCGGTCGCCAGCGATCGCGTGGCCCATTTCGACATGCCCCAGCGCCGCCAGCAAGGCGATGATTACGAGCTGCAGGTCGACGAATGGCATGGCGCGATTGCACAGCGCTGGCAGGCCAGCCTGGCTGTGCATATGCCCTCGGGCCGGGGGCGCGTGGCCCTGCTGGTCTGGGGCGACCCGGCCTTGTACGACAGCACTTTGCGCATTGCCGCGCGCCTGGGGCTGGCGCAGGAACAGGTGCATGTGGTGGCGGGCATTACTTCGATGCAAGTGCTGTGCAGCGCCCACGGCATTGCGCTCAACGCGATAGGCGCGCCCTTTCTGGTGACTACCGGGCGCCAGCTGCGCGACAAGGGCTGGCCGCGGGGCGTGGACACCCTGGTCGTGATGCTCGACGGGCAATGCTCGTATGAACAGGTGAGCGAGCCGGATGTCGATATCTACTGGGGCGCCTATCTGGGCATGCCGCAGCAAATCCTGATGCGAGGCAGGCTTGCGGACATGGCGCCGCGCATCACGGCGCGCCGCGCTCAGGCCCGCCAGGCGCACGGCTGGATCATGGACATCTACCTGTTGCGCAGGCACTGACTCGCCCGCAAGCCATGCGGGCGAGTCCTGCAGGCCTCAGTCGCTGAGGTCTTCCTCGAACACCAGCGCGGGTCTGGCCATGACCCGGGCCACATCGCCCAGGTTGCCGATCAGGTGCTGGGCAAAGAAGCTGTACTCGGTGTCGGGCTCGAGCGCCGCGGCCGCCAGGTGGGCGCCGGACTGGTTCATGGGCACGTAGAAGCTGCCTGGCGCGGCATCGACGGCGCCGCGCGTGGGCGTGACCTGCACCAGACGCGCGTTGCCGGCCATCGCCGTGGGCATTTGTGCCTGAGGCGTGGGCGTGTAGGTGTCGGCGATCAGCGGCGCGGACTCGGCCACACGCAGCACCTGCAGGCCCAGTTGCTCCAGTCGCTCGACGGCGGCCCCCGCTTCGGCCGACAGCCAGTAACCGCAGGGCCGGGGCCGGGATTTGAGCGAGCGCAGGGCCAGCGAGGAATTCCAGTCGACCTTGATCGTGTAATCGGCGCCGGTCTGGGGCTGCAGGAAAGTGACTTCACGCTGTCCGGGCGTTTGCGCCGCCTGCACCACCAGCTGTTGCCGGCAGCTCTGGGCCGCGGTGTCGCGTCCCACGTAAGTCTGCACCTTGGTCAGATCGGGCGCGCGCTCGGCGGTGCTGCGCAAGGCGCTGCTGATGGCCACGACCTGGCTGTGCACGCGCCGCTGGATGTGGGTGCGGCCAATGCCTACGCCGCGTGTTTGCACCATCAGACCCAGTGCGTTGCGCAGCGCGTTGGCGTTGGGCAGGCTGTCGGGCGCGATCGAGGCCATGGACAAGGACAGGTCCTGGGGGTCGGCAGAGGTCGTGGCGTACCAGTCGCTGCTCAGCTGTGAGTCTTGCAGCGCAGCCGTCATCGGCTCCTGCAGCCATTCGCGGGCGGCCTTAGTGATGAACTCGTGCGCGTTGGGCGTGCCCGCGTATTGCAGCAGGACGTCCTGGCTGCGCAAGGCCTGGTATTTCTGCAGATAGGGGCCGGCAACGACGAATTCGTGCGCATCGAGCACGACGGTCGGGCGGTAGCTACGGGCGAGCATGGCCAATGCCTGGGCCTCGGGGGTGCGCAGCAGCAGGTGGTCATGTTCCATGTCCACGCCGTTGGCTGTGGCATGCAGTCCGTTGAGTGCGCCGTCGGGATTGGCACGCGGGACGATCAGCACATTGATGCGCGCCAGCAGCGGCTCGAGCAGCCCACCGGGCGCGAGTTCGCGGGCAATGATCAGCAAGGCTTCGCTGCCCGCGGGCTCGTCGCCGTGCTGCTGGCCGACGAGCAGCACCGTGGGCCGGTTGACGGCGTCCAGGCCCTGAGGCGTGATGTTCTTGGCGCGGGTGGCAACCAGCGCCTGAATCGGTTCGCCGCGTTGCGAGGTGCCCGCCGTGACCAGTCCGAGCAGCGTGCCGCTGCCCAGCGAGCGGTTGGCCAGCTGGCGCAGCCATTGCGCCATTTCAGCCTGGGTGGTGAAGCTGCCGCGGCCGTCTTCCAGGCCTGGCGTCGCGTAGTGCACGGCGGGGTCGGGAAAGCGCGCCGCCACGGCCGCACTGTAGGGCAGGGGCGCCATGGAGCGTGGGGGGGCGATGGGCTGGCTCTGGGCTGTTTGCGCAGGCTGCGGGGCGGGCTGCGCCCTGGAGGGCATGGCAGCGACCGGACCGGCGGACGTTCCTGGCCAGGGTGGCAAAGGCGTGCTGCTGCAGGCCGCAAGAAGGCCTGCCACAGTGATGGCGGAAAGACGCACCGTCCAGGACATCTGCGGCGTGCGATGGGGCAAGCCAACGGGAGCGGGAAGTGGTTTCATGGTGAGGTAGGCCTTTGTGTTCCGAAAGGCGCCCGGATTAGTGAGCGTCAGAGGTTCAAAGATGTTACCCGCCGCAAGCGTATGCAACGTGTCAGCGGACAACGCCTGTGCGCAGATTCCCACAGGGAATTGGCGCACAGGTCCGTCAGCGGCCGCTCGCCATGGAGGGCC
>JAMNYN010000145.1 GCA_023622805.1 Pseudomonadota bacterium
ACCAGCAAGCTGCCGCCGACCAGGAACATCGCCGCCGTCCCGATGATGGACAAGCTACGCATCAGCCAGGGCGTGGCGCGCAGAATGCCCCGCCCCAGGGACTGCAGCGCCGCGCTGGTACGCGCCAGCAGGGCCAGCCCGACATCGTCCAGCCGCACAATCATGGCCACCAGCCCATAGACCACCACCGTGACCAGCACGGCCACCAGCGACAGCACCGCGGCCTGCTCGATCAGCGGCTCGCCGGCCACCGTGCCCAGTGCGATGGCGATGATTTCGGCCGACAAGATGAAATCGGTGCGCACCGCGCCGCTGACCTTGGATTTCTCCAGCGCCAGGAAATGCTCGACCTGCTCCCTGGCAGGGCCCGAAGGCACCCCCTCGTGCGCCGGCATGGCCGCGGGGACCGTGCCATGGCGTTTGGCCTGCATGCGCTGCCAGGAATGCAGGACTTTCTCCACCCCCTCGTAGCAAAGAAAAGCGCCGCCCGCCATCAGCAGCGGCGTGATCGCGCTGGGCAGGAACACGCTGATCAGCAGGGCCGCGGGCACCAGCACCACCTTGTTGAGCAGCGAGCCCTTGGCCACCGCCCAGACCACGGCCAGCTCGCGATCGGAGTGCACGCCCGAGACCTGCTCGGCGTTCAAGGCCAGGTCATCGCCCAGCACGCCGGCCGTTTTCCCCGTGGCCACTTTGGTCATGGTGAGCACGTCATCGGTCATGGCCGACGACTGGCGCGCAGCCGTCTTGCTCATCAACGCCACATCATCGAGCAAGGCCGTGATGTCATCGAGCAGCATCAGTAAACCGGTTGCAGCCATAGGTGGAGTTCCTTGGTAAAGCTGGGCCATGCCCTGGGGGCAAAAGACACTTGGACACCGCATTCGGATGCGGTGCATGCGTGATTTTCTGTCAACTCTTCAGATAGGCATTGATCAATCGTTCGAGCTCGGGGCCCAGCGCTTCGTCATCCAGTCCCAGCGGTCCGGGATTGTTCAAAACCGTACTCACGAGCACGCCCGTGAACGCCTGGTATGCAAAAAGCACGCGCAACCGCGCGACCTCCGCGGGCAGCGGCAGCAAGGGAAGCATGATTTCCACCAGCGCTGCACGGTAGCGATCCCCTCCGGCCTTGATGGGGCGCCACAAGCCATTCTTGGCGTGCTGCAGGGAGGCACGCATGACCCCTTGATCGGTCCGAAAAGTCTCCAGCCCCAGGTGGACGATGTCGCGCACTACGCCTTCAATCGACACCTCGGCATGCTTGTACTCCTCCAGCTTTCTCGCCAGCCGCGCCTGCGAGCGAATCAGCATCAATCGCTGGAGCGACTGGAAAAATGCCTCCTTGCTGCCAAAGCGGCCATAGAAGCTGCCCACGGTCGTCCCCGTCAACTCGCATACGGCCTCGATGGACAACTCATTCAGGCCGCGGTCCAGAAGCAACTCCCGCCCCGCCGACAGCATGGCCAGGGCACTGCGCAGGCTGCGCTCCTGGCGCGTGGGCACAACTTCCGGCAAAAGCCCCTGGTCAAGATATTGCGCCAGCTCTTCGAGTGTGGGCTTGTTGCAGACTTCCATCGTGATCACTCCAGCAGGAAACCAGGGTTTGTACCAGATTCAAGGCTCAAAATCAGAATTAGTATTCTGATACTTATTTCAATCACCCACACCCTCTTTCCCCCGTTTCTGAAAAACAAGCTGCCAAAGGGATCCCTATGCTGAGTTATGACGTGACCGAATACGGCAAACCACTGCAGGCGCGACTGCGTGAAAAACCCGTGCCCCAAGGCCGGCAAGTCCTCGTACGCATCACCCACGCCGGTGTCTGCCACTCGGATGTCCACCTGTGGAAAGGATATTTCGACCTGGGCGGGGGGAAAAAAGCCTATCTCAAGGACCGTGGGCTGGCGCCACCGCTGACTCTGGGCCATGAACCACTGGGAGTGGTCGCCGCCGTCGGCGCCGACGCCCAGAGCGTCACCGTTGGCGACAAGCGGCTGGTCTACCCCTGGATCGGCTGCGGTGCCTGCTGGGCCTGTGATGCGGGCCTGTCCACGCTGTGCGCGACGCAAAAAAACATCGGCATCACTATACCGGGCGCGTTCGCCACCCACCTCCTGGTGCCGGACGCCAAGTACCTCGTTGATGTCTCAGGTCTCGATGATTCCTTCGCCGCGACGCTCGCCTGCGCAGGAGTAACGTCCTATGCCGCGATTGCCAAGGCACGCCCCTATCTGCGCGAAGAAGACTGGATCTGCGTGATTGGCTGTGGCGGCCTGGGCCTCTTGAGCATCAGCATTCTCAAAGGCCTGGGCTACCAGAAGATCATTGCCTGCGATATCGATGACCAGAAGCTGGACGCGGCCCTCGCACTGGGCGCGGCAAGGACGGTGCGCAGCGACCAAGCAGATGCGCAGGCGCAACTGGACAAAGCCTCCGGCGGCCGGCTGGCAGCCGCCATCGACTACGTCGGCATGACGCCCACTTTCTCACTGCCCTATCCCGTGCTGCGCAAGGGCGGGGTGTACGTGCTGTGCGGGCTTCACGGTGGCGATGTAAACCTTTCACTGCCGCCCATTGCGCAGCGGTCGATCTCGGTGGTGGGTTCGTTCGTTGGCACGCTGGACGACCTGATTGCCATCGTCGAACTGGCCAAGGCCGGAAAGGTGGCACCGCTGCCCATTTCCCTGCGCTCGCCCGAAGACCTCAGCGACATCCTCAGTGACCTCGAGCAAAGCCGCGGGGTAGGCCGCACCGTGCTGGATTTCTCGCGCGTCGCTGACTCCGTCTGATGGCTTTCCTACTTTCCTCAGAGACTCCCATGCACCACGACTCCATCCATGAAGACACCCTGGGTCGAAAAACGGCCCACCCGCTTACGGCGCAAAAACACGCCGCGCTGAAAAGCACGCTGAATTTTGCGGACACCGATGATTTCGACGACGCGAAGCGCGGCTTCATCGGCACGATCGAGAATGCCACCATCACGGACGCCCAGGGGAAAATCGTCTGGAGTCAGCGCGACTACGCCTTTCTGGAGAAGAAGGAAGCACCGCTCACGGTGAATGCCAGCCTGTGGCGCATGTCGCAGCTGAACATGCAGCACGGGCTCTTCAAAGTCTGCGAGCGCATCTACCAGGTGCGCGGATTCGACCTCGCAAACATCACCTTCATCGAGGGCGATACCGGTCTGATCATCATCGATCCGCTCACGTTCGAAGAGTCCGCGAAAGCGGCCTTGGAACTGTATGAAAGACACTTCGGCAAACGCCCCGTTCACGCGGTCTTCTACAGTCATAGCCACCGCGATCACTACGGCGGCGTCAAAGGCGTCGTGAACGAAAGCGACGTGCAGGCGGGCCGCGTGCAGATCATTGCACCCAAGGGCTTCATGGAAGAAGTGATGTCGGAGTCTTTGCTGGCCGGTGTGCCCATGCGCAGGCGGGCGGAATACCAGTTCGGCACCTATCTGGAGCCCGGAGAGCGTTCGCACGTGGACAGTGGCCTGGGCAAGGCCGTCGGACGCGGTACGAACGGCCTGATTCCGCCGACGCACCTGATCCACGAAACCGGCGAAAAAATGCTCATCGACGGTGTGGAAATCGTCTTCCAGATGACGCCGGGCACCGAAGCGCCGGCGGAGATGAACTTCTATTTCCCCGCGCTGCGCGCCTTGAACATGGCGGAGAACGCCTGCAACACACTGCACAACCTGTGTCCTTTGCGCGGGGCGAAAGTGCGCGATGCGCTCGCCTGGGCCGGCTATCTGGATGAAAGCGTGGACATGTTTGCGGGCCAAGTGGACGTTTGCCTGGCGCAGCACCATTGGCCCTGCTGGGGCTCTGCCAAGGTGATCGAGTTTCTCAGCGAACAGCGGGATCTCTATCGCTATCTGCACGACCAGACAGTGCGCATGATGAGCCATGGCCTGACCTCGCGCGAGATTTCAGAGCAGCTCATGATCCCCAATGCGCTGTCCCGCAAATGGCACACCCGCGGCTACTACGGGGCCGTGGTGCACAACGTGGAGGCCATCTACGCGTTCTACATGGGCCCCTACGACGGCAACCCCGCGCACCTCAACCCCCTGCCACCGTCCGACGCATCGCAAAAATACATTGAATACATGGGGGGAATGGAAAGCGCCATCGCGAAAGCCAAGGCGGACTTCGACAAGGGCGAGTTCCGCTGGGTGGCCCAGGTCATGAACCAGGCCGTGTTTGCCGATCCGGACAACCGGCAGGCACGAAAGCTGTGCGCGGATGCCTTCGAGCAACTTGGCTACCAGGCAGAGTCCGCGACATGGCGCAATGCCTATCTTTACGGAACACAGGAACTGCGCGCGGGCCTGCGCCCCCGATTGGCCGATGGCAATTCGATCAGCGTTTCCGTCGCGGCGCAGCTGCCGATGCCGTTGCTCTTCGACTATCTCGCCATCCGCGTGATTGGCGATCAGGTATCCGAGGTACCGCTGCGTTTCGACTGGGTGATGGAAGACGAGAACACCAGCCACAAGCTGACGCTGAGAAACGCAGCGCTCTCGCACCGTCCGGGCTCGCATGCAGCACAGGCGGATGCCGTCCTGCGCACCGATCGCGCGGGCCTGCTCAAGGCGCTCACGCAGGGCGAAGGCGGCTTCGCCAAAGCCATTGAGCAAGGCGATGTCAAGGTGCAAGGCGATGCCGAGCGGCTGTGCCGCTTCTTCAGCGATCTGGACAGTTTCGATTTCCTTTTCAACATCGTCGAGCCCTGAGCGCCGGCACGTCCCTCAACCCACATCACGGATGCAAAAAAATGGACACACGCAGACAGTTTCTGTGGAATGCGAGCAGAGCCGGCCTGCTGGCAACGCCAGCGTATGCTGCGTTTGCGGCGTTCGCCCAAAGCGGTCGCCCCATCACCCTGATCGCAGGTTTTCCGCCTGGAGGCGGCCCCGACCTGGTGGCCCGTGCCGTGGCGGAGAAAACCCGCAGCTACCTGGGCCACCCGGTGATCGTGGAAAACAAGGTGGGCGCAGGCGGGCGAATTGTTCTTGAAACTCTCAAGAACGGCCCGACGGATGGCTCGCTGATGAACCTGAGCACCAGTGGCACGCTGACAATTCACCCGCACATCTACAAGAAGCTGCCCTACGCACCGCTCAAGGACTTCGTGCCCGTGTGCAAGGTCTGCAACTACACGCTGGCGGTTGTGACATCGGCCGACTCCCCCTTCAAGACACTGACGGAGTATCTGGAATGGGCCAGGAACAAGAAAAACGGCAACTTCGGCTCCGCGGGCAGCGGCAACTCCACAGAGTTTGCCGGTTACCTGCTTTCGCATGCCTCAAAGATACCGCTGACGCCCGTGGCCTATCGCGGCGGACCTCAATTGACGCAGGCGGTCGTGGGCGGCGAAGTGCCCATCGGCATCAACATCACCAGCACGTTCACGCCATTGGCCAAGGCAGGAAAACTGCGCATCCTGGCCGTGACCGGCGCCAAGCGTTCGCTATTCACCCCGGATGTTCCGACCCTGCTGGAGCTGGGCTTCAAGGATATGGTGATCGAGGACGCCATGGGCATCATTGCCAAAGCAGGCACGCCGCAAGCCAGCATCGACCAATGGCAGCGCGCAGTCTCCCAGGCCATGGCCAAGACTGATCTTCCCGGCGTTCTCCAGCGCCTGGAGTACGCCCCCGCCTACGCCCCGGCCAGCGACTACTGGAAGTTCATTGCCGAGCAGTCCGCGCGCTGGGAAAAAGTCATCGCCGAATCGGGCTTCAAGCCGATGGATTGACACGCCATGACCTGGACCTGGCGCCCTGCGCAGTGCCGAGCAGCGGCAGGAGCGGGCCAGGCCGGCATTCGCTTCGGCGGGCTGCTGCTCCAGCCCAAGAAGCATTTCCACAAAAGCCCCATACTTCCTGCTCCTTCACCGACACCGCCTCGCCCCCATGGCGCAAGCGCGTCTGCCAGCCATGTCCGGCTATCTGACCAAGCAAGAGTCCATCGCCGTTCACGGCGTGGACCATCTGACCATTCGCTCCCTGCTCGACAAACAGCAATTCCACGATCCGCAGGGAGAGGCCGAGCAATTGGGCATTTCCGACGCTTTCTGGCCCCTGTTCGGGCTGCTCTGGCCCTCGGGAGAGCAGTTGGCGGCCTGCCTGGCGGCCCGCCCGCATGTGGCCGGCGAACGCATTCTGGAGCTGGGCTGCGGCCTGGGCCTGGCCAGCCTGGTCTGCCATCGTCGCGGAGAAGACATCACCGCCAGCGACTGCCATCCCCTGGCGGGCGCCTTCATGCGCGAGAACCTCAAGCTCAACCAGCTGCCGCCGATGAAGTTCCGCATAGGCCACTGGGGTGCAACCCACCAGGCCAGCACCGCCTACGAGCGCATGGACATCTCCGACCGCGACCACGACGACCTGACCCATGGCGCGCGGGCCCTGCCGCTCGACTACCAGTCGGCCACCAGCGAGGACAGCGAAGTCTGGGCCGTGGACGGACGCTTCGATCTGATCGTCGGCAGCGACCTGCTCTACGAACGCGACGCCCGTGCCACCCTGCCCCACTACATTGAGTCGCATTGCACGCCCGCGGCCCAGATCTGGGTCGTGGACCCGGACCGCGGCAACCGCTCGGCGTTCAGCCGCCAGATGGCCGAGCTGGGCTTTGGCGTCGAGGAGCAGCGCCTGGACCGCGCGGCCAGCGAACTGCTGCCGGCCTACAAGGGGCGGCTGCTCAAGTACCAGCGCTGATCACGCGCCGAACACCACCAGCGGCCCCCGGCCGGCCAGCGGATGCACCAGCACGTTCACGGGCAATTCATAGACCTGCTCCAGGTTCTGGGGCGTCAACACTTCGGCCGGCGTGCCCAGCGCCACGCAGCGCCCGCGCGCCAGCAGCAACAGCCGGTCGCACCACTGGGCCGCGAGGTTGACGTCGTGCAACACCACCAGCGCGGCAATGCCTTCGGTGCGTGCCAAGGCCTGCACCGCGCCCAGCAGCATCAACTGGTGGCGCGGATCGAGGCTGGCCGTCGGCTCATCGAGCAATAGCACACGGTACTGCCCTGGCTCGCGTACCGCCAGCACCTGCGCCAGCACGCGCGCGAACTGCACGCGCTGCTGCTCGCCACCGGACAAGGCCAGATAGCGCCGCTCGGCCAGGCCGGCGGCGTCGGCCTGGTGCAGCGCCTGGCGCAGCAAGGCCTCGTGACCGGCCGGCGCGAGTTCCGCGAACGGATAGGCGCCCATGGCCACCACTTCGCGCACCGACAAATCGAAACTCAGGCTCGGTGATTGCGGCAGCACGGCCCGGCGCCGGGCCAGCGCGGCCGGCGTCCAGCCGGCCAGGGCGCGGCCGTCCAGCTCGACGCGGCCTTCGGTGGCCGCCAGCTCGCCCGCCAGCGTGGCCAGCAACGTGGTCTTGCCCGCGCCGTTGGCGCCCAGCACGCCCAGCACTTCGCCAGCACGCAGTTCCAGATCGATAGCGGACAGGATTTTCCGGGCACCGCGATGGCAGCCCAGTTGGTGGGTCGATAACATATCAATAATCCATGATGCAATGCGCTACCCACGGCCCATGCAACTGACGTGGTCCAGCGAGGGGGCAGCGAGCAAGCGCCGTCGCGCAGCGAGGCTGCCGTGCCTGGGCGGCCCCCCCACCTCCACCGAAGGTTGAGAGGGGGAAGCGACGTGAGTCGCTCAGGGGGTGCTTCACTTTCGCGTCAACATCCACAACAGGAACGGACCGCCGACCAGGCTGGTCACTATGCCTATAGGCAGCTCCGCCGGAATGACCGCCAGTCGCGCCAGCCAGTCGGCCAGCGTCAGCGCGATGGCGCCGCCGACCAGGCTGTTGGGCAGCAGCCAGCGGTGGTCGGCGCCCAGCGGCAGGCGGATCAGGTGCGGCACGACCAGGCCGACGAAGCCTATGGTCCCGGTCACGGCGACCAGCGGCCCGACCAGCATCGCGGTCAGCACGATCAGCCGACGCCGCAGACGCTTGAGGTCAAAGCCCAGGTGTTGCGCTTCGCGCTCGCCCAGCAGCAGCGCATTCATGGCGCGCCAGTCGCGCAGCAGCAGCAGGCTCAGCACGCCGACCAGCGGTGCCAGCCAGGCCAGCAAGGCCCAGTTGGCACCCGCCAGGCTGCCCATGTTCCAGAACGTGAGATTGCGCAGCTGGATGTCGTTGGCCTGGAAAGTGAAGAAGCCCACGACGCTGGCGCAGATGGCGTTGACGGCCACACCGGCAAGCAGCAGATTGGCCATGCCAGGCCGGCGGCTGCCGAGCCGGTAGACCGCGGCCGTCGCCGCCAGGCTACCCACGAAAGCCGCCGGCGCGATCCCGGCCAGGCCGGTAGCGCCCAGCACAATGGCCGCCACCGCCCCCATCGCACCGCCCAGCGAAATGCCCATCAGGCCGGGCTCGGCCAGCGGGTTGCGAAACAAGGCCTGCATCGCGGCCCCCGCGACCGCCAGCCCGCCCCCGGCGACGATGCCCAGGGCGATGCGCGGCAGCCGCACTTCGGTCAGTACATTGCGCCACATCAGGGCTTCGCCATCGGCCGGCGCCGAGAACAGCAAGGACAGGATTTGCGCACGCGGAATGGCCAGCGCGCCGCTGCCGGCCGAGCCCAGGGCGATCAGC
>JAMNYN010000659.1 GCA_023622805.1 Pseudomonadota bacterium
GAAGTGAGTTCACACCATTCCAGCCGATTTGACAATGGCCAACAAAAATCCACCGGACTCGCGGCTCGGTGCTACCGTCCCAATAGAACCCCGTCCGCCGTAACCTGTCCCTTCAGCGCCATCACCTGGGCGTCGCGCTGCTTGACCAATCCAACAAGCTCCCCAACCACTCCCGCGCCCTCTGCAACACGGGCTGCGAGTCGTTCGTGCTGATCTGCGAGATTTCGGCAGGCAGCGGCATCACCTGCAAGCTGGGCGTTGCGGGTGGCAGCGGCGCGGATATCGTGCTGCAGGCCTGCAATGCGGCCAGCATCAGCAGCGCGGGAAGCCGCCAGGGCCGCGAGTTCTTGCGTGTAGTCATGGGTGTTGTGCTGTTGGGCGCCGGCGTGCTCGAGCAGCGCGCCGGCCTTGTTCGTGGTTTCGGCCTGGGCCAGCCGGGCCTGGGTGGCTATGTGCGTGGACAGCGCCTGATCGGCCTTGGCCTCAGCCACTTCGGCGCTGGCCAGGCGCAGGGTCTGCCAAAGCAGCAAGCCGGCCAGCGTAAGGGCCAGCAACTGCCAAGCGTGGGCTTTGATGCTGTTCATCGAATGACCTCCAGTGCGGCCACGCTGAAATGACCATCCCGCCCCCAGTCCGCGCACAGCTCAGCCGTGGTGCCGCGGCGATCCACCAAGCCGGGCATGCGGACCTTCTGGCCGTTGACCGTGCCAAGAACCCAGCGCGGCTGCTGGGCGCATGCGCCAGGCAGGTTGCCAGCGTTGGCCAACGAGCGCATGCTGCTGCCCGCCACGGCCGGCGCCCCCAGGTTGTAGATCATGTCGATGAAGGACGCCTGCACCCACACGTTGTAGCTGTCCCACTGAAAGAACAGGCGCCGCCCCTCACGCTCGGCGGCCTGGTAGATGGGCAGCTCCAGGCGCTTGCAGTCGTCGGGGCTGTAGTAGCGCCCAGGCACCACGCCCGCGCCGGTCACGCCGTTGCATACGGTCCAGGGCTGGCCTTTGCCGATCTTGTCGATGTAGGGCGTCCCAATATGCCGGCCACCCGATTCGTAGTGCGCGCCGATTTCCATTGCCAGTTGGACAGCCGTCGACGGCTGGTCAGGGTGATTCACCGCATACGTGCCAGCACCGGCAATGGCTGCAGCTGTGGCGACGGCCAGCAGCCTTTTGCGCAAAAAATCTTTCATCGCACGCCCCTCCAGGCCGCATAGGCCGCACCCATCGCAGCGCCCAAACTGATGATGGCGGCCACCGGCTTGGCCACCTTCCCTACCCAGTTGAGCACCTTGAATGCCCCGCGCATGGCGTTGAAGAAATCCAACAGGTCGGCCAGCTGGCCCTTGAGCTCCTGCAGTTCACGGCGCTCAGCCGCAAGCCCCCGCTCAATTCCCGCCATGCGCTCACTGCCTTCGCTGAAGCGCTGATTTATTTGCTGCACCGTCGCGGCCGGCAGCTCGTTCCCAAAATCGTCCATGCCCTCCCCCTCCCCTCATTCGGATCTAAGTCGCACAATTAAAAGAAAGTGCAGAAAAAGCCAGCGGCACCGCCAGCAGTTGTGGCCAGGGCATCCCATACCTCGGGCGTGTGCTTGTCGCGGCGCGGCAGGTCGTACAGCAGTTCTTTGAGCGTGCCGATGCCAAAGGTCAGGGCAAGCGCCCAGGCTGGCCCAGCGAAGGGCAGCGCCGCAATGAAGACGATCAACCCACCGAGGATGTGCAGGAGCTTGTCGTGCGGGATCTTCAAAAGAATGTTCATCTCAGAGCCCTCCCGCATAGACAAACAGCGCATCCAGATCCCAGCCCATGGACTGGCCAAGCGCCAGCACCAGCGGACTGTCGCGGCGCACCGTGGGGCGCGTGCGCAGCTCCAGCAGCGCCCTTGCACGCTGGTCTTCCGGAAGCATGTCCGTGAGGGCAAAGAACTGCTCGTCGGTTTCGATGCTGTGCTGGTCGAACAGCGCCAAGCGGCACTGGCCCATGCTGACTTCCTGCGGTATGCGGACTACTTCTGGCTCCACGGCAAAGACACGCACGGGCGACTCTGGGAAAACCTCGAAGGGCTGCAACTCTTCAGGCAGCTCTTGGGTAAGTACGTTGACATGCCAGCCTATGATCGGAGACACCTCTGGAACACCATTGACCGGCTGCCCTGTGGGTTCGTAAATCGTGCCAATCACATCAATGATCGGGCTTGCCCCAGCAAGGGATAGAAGCATCGTTTCCGCTGCACTCCTGCTAGGTAATCGAAGGAATAAGGTTTTCATAGTGTGCTCAATGCTTGAAGTTCTGTATTAGCCAGTCGTGCTGGGTAGTACGCTATACGCTCAACGTACCCGTACAGAAAATCTGCCCCAGTTGTTGCCCATGCGGCAGAGCCTATATGGAGGCCTGTGAATGGGTAGGCAGCAGAGGCCACGGAGCCACTTGTATCGACACCTACAGCACCTCCGTTCTTCGCGAATGCAAAATCATCCTTAGCCATAGCCAGCGCATTACAGTCTGCAACGCCAGGCTCGGTTAGAGCACCAAACATACCAGCCTGCACCTGAGTAACACCGTCAAGTATCAGCTGGATAGATGTGCCAGTACCATATACGCCCATACGGCTATTGGTAGACGCGGAGGCTAGTGCCAAAACAGTTCCTGCAAGATTCATCCGGGAGCTTCGCATAACGAATGTCCCACAATCTGGCCTGTACCAGCTACTGAAGTTAGCTCCCAGCATCTGTACAAGATCTGGCGCTCTACTCACTGCGGCAGATAGTGTGGGAATGTATGAAGAAACGATGCCACCAGCTTCGAGCTGCGCTCCCCAGACCTGAAAAATCGCGGCTGAAGCGCCTAGAGCCAAGAGAACTTGCACACCCCTCGTAACAGCTTCCATAAAGGTCCTTACCAATACTTGGCGATACCATCCGGCCCTCAGTGGGTAAACAGTGAATTTGTCAGTGCCGGAAGGGCTCGCGCCTCCAAAATTAAGTATGCGCTGCGGGGTATCCGTGTATATGCTCGCAGTGATGTAGCCCCCTACAGTGGACGTATACGTCACAGACGTATAGACGTACCCCCCTGCGCTCTGGGTAATCAGGCTGGTGTTTGCTCCGCCTGAGGGACTTGTAGACGCGCCCTGCGACACTACCGCACCAGACATAGACCATGATGCAGCAGAAAAATTCTCACTGGCAAGCAACAAGTTAGCCCCGGCACCTTCAACAAGCAACCCCAGGCACTTCCCAGTGCTGGAGTATTCGATTCGAGGCACGTTAGCTGCAGCATTCTCAATAAACCCCTTCGAGTTGACAAACGTAGCTGTAGTCGGCCGTAAGCAACTTATTCGGGGGTCTATACGCCCACTATTCGCAAAGTCTAGAAGCAGACTAGGGCGAATATTCGGAAGATTAGCAATGTTTGTCATTGTTAAACCTGACTCAGGGTTGTAGAGCGCACCACGCCGTCGTCGCCGCGCGTGCAGAGCTTCATTGAGGTGTTACCCACGAATTCGAACCAGACGGAGCGCAGTTTGGTGGGCTGGTGCGCCATGGGTACTAGCACGCCCACCTCGTCCATGAACGCCATGGCGCCCAGATGTTGGTTCGCCGGAACCTGGCCCGGGGCGGGTCCAACCGCCGCCAGAGGCACCGCAGCAGCGGCTACGGCGGCGATCGCCGTCGCTTGGGGCGTGCTGACCGGCGCCTTGGTAACCACATCGCCCGTGGGCGTGCCGTCGGCGGCAACGGTCAAGCGCGCCACCCCGCCTGTGACCAGCTGCAGCACGTCATCACCAGGCAAGTTGATGCCGGTGTTTTCGTCTGCAGCAGCGCGCAGGCTTGGCGCCACCGCGGTGCCCGCAGGAAACTTCCCCGCGCCGGCGCCATCTCGCACCGCCTGGTAGCTGGCCACCAAAGCTGCAGCTTGCGCGGCCAAGTCACGCAAGTAGCCTTGGGTCGGCATGATTGCGTAGCTCTGCGCGCCGGCGGTTGCACCCTTGTAATTCGGGCTGATGCGCAAGCTGGTCCCGCTCACGATGGAAGTGATTTCGTACACCTGCCCATCGGGACCCAGAAAGGTCTCGCCCAGCGCCACGGCGTCCACCCAGGAAGTACCTGTGCCGGTCACCACGTTGCTGTTGTTGGTCACCGCGACGGTGCCACTTCTGTACCAAGCCATCGTCAAGCTCCTTGTGCCGGCGGTTGCGGCCAAATAATGTTGAATGGGTCTTCCTGGGTCGTCACGTCGCGCAGCGCCTGGCGATAGATGGCCCAGGCCTCCTTGGTGCGCAGCGGCACGTCGGGCAACTGCGCCCAATCAGAGGCCAGCAATCGGCTATCGCGCTTGGCGCGCACGACAGGCCATTCGGTTTCGTTTGTGCGCGGATCGACCCAAGTTTTTGTGCTGTAGTCGAAGATGTGATGGGGGGACGGTCGCGCGGCCTTGCCCACTACCACCTCCCGCTCGTCTACGTAGTAGTCCTCCAATGGACCCACCGCCACCCCCGTGATAAGCATCTGTCCAGGCCGCACCAGTATTTCAGGCGAGTAGGACGAGCCTGATGCAATTATTCGGCCCTGATCGGCACTATAAATAATGTACTTTTCAGCACCTATTTGCGTGATTTCTTCCATTATCTTTTCACCCCTATTGCAATAATCCCCTGCGGTCCAGGCGCCCTCTGCCCCGTATTCCCCGTTTCCACGTAGCAGTAATAATCACCCGCGCCCACATCGAATAACCCCATAGCTGTCGCACTGCCAGAATACCCCGGAGCCAGAGATACTCCAGTCTGCATCCCTGCTGCAATCCCTGAGCACACAACCCGTATCCAGGCAGACGCGGCACTGCCGTTCTCAGCCAACCAACTTGCATTGCCGATCACCATAATTCGACCAGGCGTAGTCATTCGCACCACTACTGCCGCTGTACCGCCCATTGAGCTTGTGGCTCCTGTTGGGACGGTAACGGCATCACCGGCGATATTTATCGTGTTAACCGCATTAATGGCATCTGCAGTCAATGAACCACCAAACGTCCCTTTAGCAGCGACCAAATCACCGGAAAATCTAGCCACTCCATCAATAATGGAAAACTGCGGCCCTGAAATATTTCCATTTCTGTCAAGCTGCAGGTATCGCCCAGTACTCGGGTTCCCGATGAGAATCCCCGACTGACTGACATGGACCCCTGTCGCTGTACCTGCGGGCCATGCGTAGCCGGTGAAGCCGCCAGAATTAAGGCCATTGGCACTGATGGAAAACGTGCCAATGGTTCCTGCCGTGGCGTAGATCGTTCCGCGCACGATCACGCCCGAGAATTCGGCCACGCCATCCGGCCGCAACACCCAACCCGAGCTGCCTGCCATGTAATTCGAGCTCTTGAGCGATCCACCGATCACGCCATTACCCGCCGTGAGCTGGCTGGCACTGATCGCCGTGGCCTGGATGGTGTCGGCCACCAGGTCGCCAAACCGTCCCCAGAGCGCCGTGACGTTGTTGAGGTAGACGGCATCCATGTAGACGCCCGCAGGCACCACCACGCCGTTGATAGTCTGGGCCGTGGTCTGCACATAGAACGGCGAGGCCTTGCGAGCGCCGTCGGTCGACACAATGCTGAAAATATCCGTGGCAAACGCTGTGGCGATCTTCGGGCCGGCGCCTCCTTCACTGCTGCCGGTGATCTGCATTCCGCCGATCACCAGTTGGCCGCCCTGCCCCACCTGCACCGCCAGTGAATACTTGGCCGCAAGGTAGCCATTGACGCCAGCCTGTGCCGAGAACCCCTGCTCCACAGCAGCATGGTTGTCGTCTACCGCCGCCGCCAGCAACTCCCGCCGCATCGCCTCGGCGGCGATGGCGGTAGCGCGCGTGCGCGATTCCTCGGTGATGGCCGCTGACAGAGACTGCACGTCGCCATCCACTCTGGAAGCCAACTGCAACCGTGCCTGCGCCTCGGCCTCATCCGCCTGAGCGCGCACCAGTTCTTCACGTTGCAGGGCACTGGTTTGGCCGCCGACCACCACCGCCAGCTCCAGGCGCTGCCGCGCCTCGGCCGCCAGGCCCTCCTGTATGGCCACGCTCAACTGGTTGCGCGCAAAGGCCAGCGCATCAGCCCCCTGCACGCGGTCACGCTCGCCCGTCAGGATGTCGCGCAGCAGCGCTTCAGCGGTTTTCTCCGCGTCACGCTCGTTGCGGCTCACCGCGGTCACCGTGGACGTGATGGCCGGCACGTCCAGCGCCGACAGGGTCAACTCTGCACTGCCCAGGCGCTGCTTCACGGCATCCTGATCGGCTTGATACTCGGCCCGGGTCACGCGCAGGGCGATCTGGCCGCCCAGGGCATCCAGATTGCTCTCTGCCGTAGTCAAGCGCACCACGGCCTGCTGCAGCTCCAGCGCGCTCGCCTTGCTGCTGAGCGTGCCGTTGATGCTGTCGAGCGTCTGCACCACCTCGACCAACCGCGCATCCAGACCTTCGTACAACAGCAGGTCTGCAGGAGACAGCACCGCCTGTGCGATCTTTCCGTCCACATAGGCAGTCGTAGCCTTGAGCTGCAGCTGGCCATTGAGCGCATCGAGCAGAACCTGCAGATTCGTCACCTGGCCCTTGGTGACCTCCAGACCATAGATCTTCACCGCGCCCGTGGCGGGTTCCACATACACGCCTGCATCGGTGATTCGCTCGAGCGCCGCATCGGCAGCCAGGGCCGCCTCCAGCAGGCCCTTGGCCATATCCTCCATGCTGCCGCGCACCTGCTGATTGAGCGTGTCTTGCTGGGTCGCCGCTGTCAGCAAGCTTTTGCCCAGCGGCCCGCCGTCCTGGTCGATGCGGTCAATCACGTCCAGGCGATCCACGACGATGGGCGAAAACTGATCACGGCCCAGCTGGCCGTCGAGCACGTCCAGCAGGCCGGCCACATCCGCGCCCGTTTCCGCAGTCACTACCCCCGCCCAAGCGCCTGGCACGCCATCGATGGAAACGTTGCGTGCCCAGATATGCCAAGTGGTCGCAGGCTCGGAACTGAACGAAACAGGACCACCATAGGCCTCCGCCACCTGGCTGGACTGCGCCTGGTCGGTCGTCTTGCCAGCCCACACTTGGGTGCGCGCATGGCCGTGGCCTTCGGTATAAATCGGCGTATCCCAGGACACCATCACCGTACTCAGGCCGCCCATGGCAGCCAGCCCCGTCACCGCCGGCGGTGGCGTCTTGTCAGGCTGCTGCACCTGCTCGAAGCTGTCGCCCAGGTTGGCGACAAATCGCACCACACCGTTGGCCAGCTGGCCCGCCGTGTCGATCGCACGGCAGCCAAAGGTCCACTGACCGGCCTGGGGCCGCGTGGTCTCGAACTGCGCGCGGTACACGTCGTCGGCCACGCCCAGGGGCTGCATGCCCTCCCAATCGGCCACGCTCAGCACCACGTCGCCGGGCAGGTAGCGGATCTGCACGCCGGCGAATGCGGGCGGGCGGTCACCGGTGTACTGCCAGGCGAACCGGCGCAGACCACCAGCCACCTCCTGCACCACAAAGTCATCGACGTTGCGTGGCGCGATCTGCGTCATCGTCGTGATGTAGAGCACCGTGGCCGACTGGCCGACCAGGCCCGAGGCATTGAATGGACGCACCTCGACCAGCCACTCGCCCGCAGCATCGATGCGGAAGCTACTGCGGCTGCCCACGGCATTGCCGTCGACCAGGCGCAGCTCGGAGCCGTCGCGGCCGGCCCAGACCTGGGCATTGTCGTAATCGCCGGACGCATCCCAGACCGCATGCAGCGCATACCACTCGGTGTCGCCCTGCACGTTGACCTGCTCGCTGATGCGCAGATTGGACACGCTCGGGCGGCCCAGCTGAGGCAGGCTCGACTGGTTGGGCGCGGGCGTGTATGTGCCGTTGAGCACGTAGTCCCAGAACTCAGGGCCTTCGGGCACGCACGACACCTTCGCCCCCTTGAGGTCGGCTTCGGGCTCCATGCCGACTACACGCACGCGGTAGCCAGGTGTCGCCTTGAAGTCGTAGCACCAGAGGGTGTCATGCGCCGGGTTGTCCAGGTCTTCCCCAGGGAACTTCACGCCGACGGGCCAGGGCTCGACCAGGGTGATCACATCCGATGCAGCCAAGAGCGCATCGAACGCCTCGACCTTGAACACGCGGTAATCGCGCGCACCAGGCACACGCAGGCCCACCCACGCCTGGGCCAGGGCGGGCACGGGCTCGTCGAGCTGCAGCATTACTTTGCCAGCCACGCGTTCGGCGCGCATCACGCGGCCACCGAAGCCCCACTGGGTCAAGTCGTGGCTGATGGACAGCACCGACAGGCGCCGGTAGGCCAGGTGCTCGATGTCGGCGCCGAAATCGATCGTCTTGTACTGGAACAGTGACTGCGCCAGGTGATAGCGCGCCAGCACCGCGGCGTGGGCTTCAGCGGTCACCCCCTCGCCCGTGATGCGCGCAGGGTTGAGCATGGTCGTCACGCCCGGCGCGGCCACGCGCAGCGTTTGGGTCTCCCAGTTGCGATCGCGGTCAAGGTACTGGTACTCGATGCCGTCGGCCGCGTTGCTCAGGTTGTAGGCCACAGAGAATGAGCCCTTGAGCATGTTCGCCATGTTGACCACGCCGCTCAAAGGCTGGCCAC
>JAMNYN010000488.1 GCA_023622805.1 Pseudomonadota bacterium
GTCGAGCAGCACGTCGCCGCTGATTGGCGGCCAGATGCCGATCATGCAGCGCGCCAGCGTCGACTTGCCCGAGCCCGAGGGGCCCAGGATGACCGTCACGGAGCCCGGCTGCAACTGCAGGTTGATGTCTTGCAGCAGCGGCTGTTCGCGGCCGGGCGCGTGGGCGCTGACATTGCGCAGCGCCAACGCGCCGCCCGGCGCATCCCGGTGCAGGCGGGGGGCGCCAGCGGGGAAGCTGCGCAGCAGGCTTTCGAGACGGCCGAAGGCGGCCCGCGCCGAAATGAAGCCGCGCCAGCTGCCGACCAACTGGTCGATGGGGGCCAGCGTGCGCGTCATCAGCACATTGGCGGCGATCATTTCGCCGGGTGAAAGCTGGCCGTCGATCACCAGCAAGGCGCCGGCTGCCAGACCCAGGGATTGCTGCGAGTAGCGGATGAACTTGCTCCAGGCCGTGATGCGGTGGGTCAGGGCCTGTGCCTTGCCTTGCAAGCCCAGCGCTTCGCGGTGCCGGCGCGCCCAGTGCGGGCGCAGGTGGTGCACCATGCCCATGGGTTCCAGCACTTCGGCATTGCGCAGCTTGCTTTGCAGATAGTTGCCGGCCTGGGAAACGGCCAGGCTCGCGGCTTCGGACGGCGCCACGGACTTGCGGTGACCGAACCAGGCCAGCGCCGCTTGCGCCAGCGCAAAGCACAGGGCGACCACGCCCAGGAAGGGGTGCAGGCCAAACAGCACGGCCAGATAAATCGGAGTCCATGGCGCATCGAACAGCGCAAAGATGCCCTGGCCCGTGAGGAATTGCCGCAGCTGCAGCAAATCAGCAAAGGCGCGCGTGGCGCCCTGTTCCTGGCGGCTGATCTGGGCGGCGAAACTGGCCTGAAAAATCCGTGAGCCCAGCAGCCTGTCCAGCCGCACGCCGGTACTCACCAGGACCTGGGAGCGCATCCATTCGGCAAAGGCCATCACCATGAAAAGGAACAGGGTGATCAGCGACACCAGCAGCAGCGTCAGCTCGCTTTGGCTGACCATGACGCGGTCGAAGACCTGCAGCATGTACAGCGTGGGGGCCAGCAGCAGCACATTGGCCAGCATGCTAAACAGGCCGACCATGACAAATTCACGGCGGAACGACCACAGCGCCTGTGTCAACTCGCTGCGTTGGAAGAAAGCATGGGGGTTCATGAAGTAAGGCTTTCGTGAAATGCAGGCCGGATCAGGCCGCCTGCGGCTGCGGTGCGGGCAGCGCCGCGGCCTGCTGCGCCGCCTGGGTCAGCGTCGCCATCACTTCGGCGCGCGGACCGAAGGCTTGCTGGCGGCCGTCGCGCAGCACCAGCATCTTGTGGGCCACGCCCAGCACGCTGGTGCGGTGGGTGATGACCACGAACGTCGTTCCCCGGGCGCTTGCGTCCCGGATCGCCTGGGCCAGGGCGGCATCGCCTTCGTCGTCCAGGCTGGAGTTGGGCTCGTCGAGCACGACCAGCACCGGATTGCCATACAGCGCGCGTGCCAGGGCCATGCGCTGGCGCTGGCCGCCGGAAAGACGGGCACCGTCCTCGCCCAGGGGACTGTCGTAGCCGCCGGGCAGGCGCAGAATGAAGGCGTGCAGTCCCACGGCGCGTGCCGCGGCCTCGACCTTGGCCGTATCCACCGGGCCAAAGCGGGCAATGTTCTCGGCCACCGTGCCTTCGAGCAGCTCCACACCCTGGGGCAGATAGCCCAGATGGGGGCCCAGCTCCTGCTTGTCCCAGGCGTGGATGTCCGCGCCGTCGAGGCGTACCTTGCCGGACGATGCCGGCCACAGGCCTACCAGCAGGCGCGCCAGACAGGTCTTGCCGCTGGCCGAGGGACCGACCACGGCCAGCACTTCGCCGGGGGCAAGCTGCAGCGCGATGCCGCGCACAATGGGCGATTGCGCGCCCGGTGCGCTGGCCACCAGCTGCTCCACCTGCAGCCGTCCCTGTGGCGCTGGCAAGGCCATGCCTGGGCTGCGTGCGGGCACGGCTTGCAGCAGTTGCTGCAGGCGGCCCCAGGCATCGCGCACATGGACCACGCTTTGCCATTGCGACACCATTTGCACCAGCGGCGCCAGCATGCGCCCGCCCAGAATGGAGGCAATGATCATCATTCCACCGCCGCCGTTGAGCTGGTTGTGCAGCAGCAACCAGCAGCCCAGGCCCAGCAGCAGCGAACCCAGGATGTTCTGCAGCAGCTTGCCCAGGGCCTGGAAGCCGCCCGCGCTCCTGGAGGCCTGGGCCTGCAGGGACAGAAAAGTCTGCTGCAGTTCCTGCCAGCGGGCCTGCAGGTCGTGCAGCATGCCCATGGCTTCGACGACTTCGGCGTTGCGCAAGCTGCCCTGGGCGTACTGCTGGGCTTCCATGGCCGAGCGGTTGGCCTGCATCAGCGGTGGTTTGGTGCGCCGCTCGTTGCACCAGGCGACCGTGACCTGCAGCAGGGCAAACACCACGGCCGACCAGCCCAGCACCGGGCTGATGAGAAACAGCAGCACCATCATCACCAGGGCGATCGGCGCTTCCATCAAGGCCAGCAGCGCCGGCGAAAACAGGAAGTCGCGCACCACGCGGAAGTCGTTCAGCGGTTGGGCGTTGCCGCCCGCGATGCGTTGGGCCCTGGCGGCAAAGATGGCGTTGAAAATGCGTTCACCCATCTGCGCGTCGAACGCCACGCTGGCGGCGCGCATGATTTCGCTGCGCGCCCATTCCAGCACTTCCATCAGTGCATAGGCGCCGAGCACGACCATGGTGAGCATCACCAGGGTGAAGTGGTTGCGGCTGTTCACGACCCGGTCGTACACCTCCAGCATGTAGACCGAGGGCGCGAGCACCAGCAGACTGGCCAATAGGCTGAACCCGCCGGCACGCACGAAAAAGGGTTTGAGCGCGGCCAGCACGGCACGCAGTTCATTGGAAGAAGAGGAGGTTTTCATGAACATGTTGTCTGGTTTGCGGGCCCGTCGCAGTCCAGGCGGTGTCGCGCACCGGTTGTGCCATTGCGCAGCCCGCGCCCCGGAATGGGTGGGGTCTTGGATGGCAAACAGAAGGTCGACGTGAGAACCATGTTATAGTTTTTCTCTATCAAAAATAGTAGGACTATAGCTAATTTGATTCGCGTGGGCGAAAAACGTCGGTGCCGTTTGGCGCGCAGGCTGTGGTTACTTTGGCGCCATGGCGCGTCAAGCCCGCGGGCCGTGTCTGGATGCACTGCACTTAAGTGACGCGCGCCGCAGGGAAGTTCCTTCTGGGGACGCTGTTTATTCCTCTGTCATGGAGGCGGCGATGCGCTTGACCAGGGGGTGCAGCAGGTAAGTCAGCAGCGAGCGTTCGCCGGTCTTGAAGACCACTTCTACCGGCATGCCCGGCTGCAGTTGGCGCTTGCCCAGGCGCTGCTTGCCTTGTGGCGTGACCTCGACCCGCGCCAGGTAATAGCTCGCCTGGGTCTGAGGATCGGTCAGCAGGTCGGCCGAGACGGAATCCACCTTGCCCTCGACCGACAGTTGGGGCGAATGGGCGAAGGAGGAAAAGCGCACTTCCACCGGCATGCTTGCATGCACCCGGTCGATCAGATGCGGAGCGACCCGGGCTTCGAGCAGCAACGGCGCGTTGGCCGGAACAATATCCATCAGCGTCTGGCCGGGCTGGACCACGCCGCCCACGGTCTGCACGGCCAGCCCTACGACCTGGCCGTCGGCGGGTGACTTGATATCCATGCGCGCGAGCTCGTCCGCGAGCGTCTTGAACTTTTCCTGTTCGGCCGCCACCTCGCGCGCCACTTCGGCGAGCCGGGTCTGGACTTCCTTGCGCTGCTCCTGCTGGCGCAGGAGCATGCGCTGGCGCAGTTCGGCGATGCTGCTTTGCGCGCGCACGGCATTGCCCTGCAGGTCGGCGATGGTCGAGTTGGCGTCGGCGATCAGACGCTCAAGTTCGAGTTGGCGGTTGCGCGGCGCATAGCCTTCGCTGACCAGTCCGCGCAGCTGGCGTAGTTCTTCATTGAGCAGCGCCTGCTGGGCGTGCCGGTTTTGCAGTATGTCGGCGTAGGCCTTGAGCATGCCTTGCTGGCCCTGCAGGCTTTCCTCCATGGATTGCAGGTCTGCTTGCAGCAGGCGGCGGCGGGTCTCGAACAGCTGCAGCTGCAGTTGCATTTGTTGACGGACCAACGGGTCGGAGGCCGCGGCCAGCAGGTCGTCGTGGAAGACCAGCGCCTGCGCCTGCCCATGTTCTGCGGTTAGGCGCGCCTCCTCGGCGCGAAGCCCCAGATAGCGCTGGCGCACGGAGTCATAGTGGGCCTGGGTCACCGTGGAATCGAGTTGCACCAGCAATTGGCTCTGGCGCACGCTGTCGCCCTCGCGCACCAGCACCTGTTTGACGATGCCGCCGGTCAGGTGCTGAACCGCCTTGCGCTTGGTGTCTATCGCCACCATGCCGACGCTGGGCACGCCTTCGTCCAGCGGTGCATAGGCCGCCCACAGCAGAAACCCCCCAAAGCCAATGGCCAGCGTCCACAGGCCTATGCGTCCCGCATGGCGCGCGACCTTGTCGGCGGTTTCGGGTTCGGAGCCGGCATCGCTGTCGGTCGGCGATGGAAGTGCAGACGGTGGGGCCATGGTAGGAGGTGCTCATCAAGGAAGAGAAGCCAGCGGACCGAGAACGGCGTCGCGTGGCCCATCGCGCTCCACGCAACCGTCGCGCAGCACGATCACGCGATCGGCGATGGCCAGGATGCCGGGCCTATGGGTCACTAGCACCACCGTGCTGCGCCGGGCCCGCAGTTCGCTGACTGCGCGTACCAGCGCGGCCTCGCCTGCGTCGTCGAGGTTGGCGTTGGGCTCGTCGAGCACCACCAGCACCGGATGGCCATAGAGCGCGCGCGCCAGGCCTATGCGCTGGCGCTGGCCCCCCGACAGCAGGGCGCCGGCTTCGCCAATGGGCGTGTCGTAGCCTTTGGGCAGGTGCAGAATCATTTCATGCAGGTCGGCGCTGCGCGTCGCGGCAATCACCCGGCCGGAATCGACGTTGCCGAAGCGTGCGATGTTTTCGGCGATCGAGCCTTCGAACAATTCAATGTCCTGGGGCAGGTAGCCCAGACACGGGCCGAGTTCGGCGCGGTTCCACTGCTCCAGCGGCCACCCATCGAGCAGAATCTCGCCGCTGCGCGCGGGCCAGACGCCGATGATGCAGCGCGCCAGCGTCGACTTGCCCGCACCCGAAGGGCCGAGGATTACGTTGATCGTGCCGGGCTCCAAGGCAAGCGTGACGCCGCGCAAAATGGGCTGGTCGCGGCCCTGCGCATGGGCCTGTACATCGCGCAGCGCGATCGCGCCTGTGGGCGCGATGTGGGCCGTCGCGGCAGCGCGCTGCGGGTAGGTGTGCAGCAGTTCCTCCAGGCGGGCGAAGGCCGCCCGGGCGGTAATGAAGTCGCGCCAGGTGCCGACCAGTTGATCGATGGGTGTCAGCGTGCGCGTCATCAGCACGTTGGCGGCAATCATTTCGCCCGGCGACAGCTGGCCATTGATCACCAGCAACGCGCCTGCTGCCAGGCCCAGGGACTGCTGCGAATAGCGCACGAATTTGCTCCAGGCCGTGATGCGGTGGGTCAGCGCCTGCGCAGCACCCTGCATTGCCAGCGCCCGCCGGTTGCGGCGCATCCACTGGGGCCGCAGATGCAGGAGCATGCCCATGGGTTCGAGTACTTCCACGTTGCGCAACTTGGTTTGTAGATAAGCGCGCGCGTCGGCATTCGCCTGGTTCGCGGCTTCGGTGGGAGCAACCGATCTGCGGTGGCCAAATGTGACCAGGGCCACCTGGGCCAGCGCGAAGCACAGCGCGATTGCGCCGAGCCAGGGGTGCAGGAAAAACAGCACCGCGAGATAGATCGGCGTCCAGGGCGCATCGAACAGCGCAAAGATTCCGTGGCCGGTGAGGAATTGGCGAAGTTGCAGCAGATCGCCAAACGCACGCGTCGCGCCAGCTCCCAGATGGCCGAGGTGGGCAGCGAAGCTCGCCTGGAAGACCCGCGGATCGAGCCGGTCGGCCAACTGCACACCGGTGCGCACCAGCACCTTGGAGCGCGTCCATTCGCAAAAAGCCATCACCACGAACAGGAACAGGGCGATCAGTGACATGAACAGCAGGGTCAGTTCGTTCTGGCTGACCATCACGCGGTCGAATACCTGCAGCATGTAGATCGTCGGCACCAGCAGCAGCAGGTTGGTCAGCATGCTGAACAGCCCGACCATCGCGAATTCGCGCCGAAATGCCCACAGGGTTCGCGTCAGTTCGCTGCGTTGGAAGAAGCCGGTGGAGTGCATGGCGTCAGGCGCTCCTTCCAGTGGAGTTTTGTGGCGTGGCATCGGCTGGCGATGGGCGTGAGGCACGGCGCATGGACGCCAACACTTCGGCGCGGGGGCCGAACGCCTGCTGCCGTCCGGCGTAAAGCAGCAGCAGCTTGCTGGCGACCTGCAGTACGCCACTGAGGTGGGTGACGATCACGAAAGTCGTGCCTTGGGCGCTGGCCGATCGTATGGCCTGCTCGAGCGCGGCATGGCCTTCCTGATCCAGGCTGGAATTGGGTTCGTCGAGTACCACGAGCACGGGATTGCCGTACAGCGCCCGGGCCAGTCCCAGCCGCTGGCGCTGCCCGCCCGAAAGACGGCTGCCGTCGTCACCAATAGGGCAGTCGTAGCCTGCGGGCAGGCCAAGAATGAAGTCATGCATTCCCACGGCGCGCGCCGCGGCTTCGGTCCTGACCGGGTCGGCGGGGCCAAAGCGCGCGATGTTTTCGGCCACCGTCCCCTGGAGCAGCTCCACGTCCTGGGGCAGGTAGCCCAGGTAGCGTCCGAGCTCGTGTTTGTTCCAGCTGTGGATGTCGGCGCTGTCCAGGCGCACCGTACCGCTCAGCGGCGGCCACAGCCCCACGAGCTGCCGTGCGAGCGTGGTCTTGCCACTGGCCGACGGGCCGATCACCGCCAGTACATCGCCCAGGCCCAGGGTGAAAGTGATTCCCTGCAGAATCGGCGCGCGTGTGCCGGGCGCGCTGGCGATGAGTTGCTCGACCTGCAGGTGTCCGCGCGGCGCGGGCAAGGGCATTGTCGGGCTGCGCTGCGGAACGTCTTGCAGTAACTGGCGCAGCCGCGTCCAGGCATCGCGCCCATGGATCACGCTTTGCCATTGCGCCACGGCCTGGAGCAGGGGCGCGAGCATGCGCCCGCCCAGAATCGAGCCGATGATCATCATCCCTTCTCCGCCATTGAGCCGGTTGTGCAGCAGCAGCCAGCAGCCCAGACCCAGCAGCAGCGAGCTCAAGGTGTTTTGCAGCAGCTTGCCCAGCGCCTGGAAGCCGCCCGCGCTTTCCGATGCCGATGCCTGCAGACCCAGGATGGCGCGCTGCGTTTCCTGCCAGCGGCGCTGCAGATGGCGCAGCATTCCCATGGATTCGATGACCTCGGCATTGCGCAAACTGTTGTCGGCATGTTGCTGGGCCGTGAAGGACTGGCGGTTGGCCTGCATGAGCAGCGGCCTGGAGCGTCGCTCGTTGCCCCAGGCGACCGCGACCTGCAGTGCCGCGAACACCACGGCCGACCAACCCAGCACCGGACTGATGAGAAACAGCAGCAGCATCACCACCAGCGCGACCGGCGCTTCCATCCATGCCAGCAGCGCGGGCGAGTAGAGGAAATCGCGAACGAGCTTGAAGTCATTGAGGGGCTGCGCCGAGCCCCCGGTGATCTGCTGCAGGCGCGCCGCAAAGATGGCGTCGAAGATGCGTTCACTGAGTTGTGCATCGAGGCTTATGCTTGCCGCGCGCATGATTTCGCTGCGCGCCCATTCGAGCACTTCCATCAGCGCGTAGGCGCCGAGAACGGCGACGGTCAGCATCAGCAAGGTGACATGGTTGCGGCTGTTGACCACCCTGTCGTAGACCTCGAGCATGTAGACCGAAGGCGCGAGCACGAGCAGGCTCGTCAGCAGGCTGAAGCGGCCCGCACGCAGAAAATAGGGTCTGAGCGCCACCAGGGCTTGGTGCAGTTCGTCGGGCGAGCTATTGGCAGTCATGGGCAGCGCCTTGCCGACCTCAAGCCGGCGACGCGGGCTGTATCGAAAGCGGCGCGTATTCGGGCGGATGGTCAAACCAGGGCTCGCTGTCGCGCCCGATGCGTTCGGCCAGTTCTTTCAGTATGGGCAGATATTTGCCTTCTATCGCCCGGATGTCGACGGAGGCGTTGGGGTAGACCATGTTGATGGCTGCGATCAACTGGCCCGCGCTCTTGACCGCCAATCCGATCGCGGAAAAGTGGGGCTCGTCGCTCCACTCGCCGCGGTTGATCGCATAGCCGGCCTGCCGGGTGAGCTTGAGCATGCTATCGATCTGCTTTCTTTCTCTGGCCATTTTCCCGGCCTCGTCATGGCGCAGGCTCAACAGTTTGAGGATGTTTTCCAGTTCCTCTTCATTGCATGCGGCCAGATAAGCGCGGCCGACCGCGCTAAAGAGAAGCGGCAGCCTGGTGCCAATCATGGAGTGGTGCTGAGAAAGCATGCTGA
>JAMNYN010000550.1 GCA_023622805.1 Pseudomonadota bacterium
AGTTTTTCACTGAGTATGGTGGTTCTCAGCAGCTGGGTCTTTTCTTGTGACGAGATTTCACGAAGACTTGTCGTGCCGACCGGGCTGAAGGGGCTGACTACCGGGCCTTGGTGGATTGAATTGATGCTCATCATCATTTCCTGTGGGGTGAAGATTAAATGATGGACTGATTGCGACGTGCCTTGTTGAAGGCTTTTCTCGGGGCCGGTGCATGGGGTGCGCTTTGGATTCTTTCGCCCTCCATGTGGTGCATGTCTGCTTCCACTTCGGCATGTGCCTTGGCGATTTCTTCTCTGGACATCTGCTGTTCCAACGAAGCGCCCGGGTTTCGTGGATCCAAGCCATATTCTTCATGCAGGTGTAAAACGGCTGTTTGAATTTTCTGGGCTTCGTCTATGGATTTTTGTAAATCCTGTACAAGTTGGGACAGCATGTGGAGATTCATGGCGATTTCCTGAAGGTGTGGCGGGTGTTGAGGCCCGGCATGACAGCAGGAGGTTCGTAACAAATGCCACTCAGCAGTTCCCCGCAGCGCGCATCTTCAGAACTGGCAGACAGCCCATGGAATTGCGCCCGTGGCTAGGCCCCGCGCGCCAGATGCGCTGCACCAGGGTGGCCCAGAAGGCTGGTCAATATGGGTGGGGGGAGAAAAATGCTTTGCGTCACCAACGCTATCGCTGCGCACGATAGCCGATAGCTTGGGACAGTTGCCCGAGCCTACCTATGCCGCGGTGCGGCAGAGCCTGGCCACCAAGCCATGGCTGGCGCGGGCGGCCGGCCAGCCGCCGCGAAGCCCTTACGCAGGGCTTTGGGCTATCAGGCGCGCATCAGCTGCGGTTGCGCTGAGTCGTTGGGCGCAGTTCCGTTTCGATGTCGGCATCCTGCGTCGAGGCCCGTGCCGGCTTTTCATGCTGGGTGATGACCGAAGGCGTGCCTTCGATTTTGTTCTCACGCATGTACTGGTCCATTTCCTTCCAGCCGGCAAAGACCAGCGCCTTGGTGGACTTGGGGTTGAGCGAGTAACAGTCTTCTAGCCCGCGCAAGGCATGACGGCAGGCGCTACCTACAGCCTTGGCCTCGTTTTCCCGCGCGATGGCCTGTGGCGTGGGCCCGAGGCCGGGAATGTCGCAGCCTGCCAGAAGCAGCAGGGGAATGGCGAAAAGAGCAGACCGCATGGTGGTGGGGGCGTAATTGGACATGTCTGTTCATTATCGGCAGCTGGCACGCAAAGTTGAGGGCGGTCTGTGCTGCTTCAAATTCTCGTCAGCGATGAAAAAAGGCCCCGCAGGGCCTTCTTGAGGGGGGCAGGGGCGGGTTTAATCGCGCTCGCCACCCATGATGCCCAGCAGGCTCAACATGAACTGGAACACATTGAACAGGTCCAGGTACAGGGCCAGTGTGGCGCTGATGTAGTTGGTCTCGCCGCCGTCCATGATGCGCTTGAGGTCATACAGCATGAAAGCGCTGAAGATGCCGATGCCGGCCACGGAGATCACCATCATGCCAACCGTCGAAGCCACAAACATGTTGACCACGATGCCGACCAGCAGCACGGCCGCACCGACAAACAGCCACTTGCCCATGCCCGACAGGTCGCGCTTGATCACGCTGGCCAGGCTGGCCATCACGAAGAACACGCCTGCCGTGCCGGCGAAGGCCGTCATGATCAGTTCGGTGCCATTGCTGAAGCCCAGTATCGAGCCGATCAGCCGCGACAGCATCAGGCCCATGAAGAAAGTGAAGCCCAGCAGCACGGGCACGCCCGCGGCTGAATGCTTGGTCTTCTCGATGGCGTACATGAAGCCGAAGGCGCCAGCCATGAATACGACGAGGCCGACCACGCCGCCCAGCGATGCCGTGATGCCCGTGGCAACGCCTACCCAGGCGCCGAGTACCGTTGGCAGCATGCTCAGCGCGAGCAGCCAATAGGTATTGCGCATAACTTTGTTGCGCTCTTGCTGCGAGACACCGTAGCCCGCAGAGCCCAGTGTGGTGACTTGATCATTCATTCGGACGCTCTCCTTGATATATGCATGATTGCATAGCCCATTCTAGGTGGCGACGCCAGCCCTATTTTGCAATACCCTGTTGCTGACATGAGGTTTTAGTGTCGAATGTTTTGCGCAGAAAGTGCCCAGTCGTGGGCCGCTTGGCGGCTATGCTGTGGTTTTTGCGGATACCTTGCCTTACAACGGAGCCTTTGCATGAAGACCAAGCACGAACTCGAATTTGCCGACGTGAAAGCCATTGCCGCTGCAGCTGAAGCCGAAGCCCTGAAAAACCACTGGGCCGTCACCATTGCCATCGTCGACGATGGCGGCCACCTGCTGTGGCTGCAGCGCCTGGACGGCGCCGCTGCCATCTCGGCGCAGATCGCTCCCTCCAAGGCCCATACAGCGGCCCTGGGCAGGCGTGACTCCAAGGTCTACGAGGACATGGTCAATGGCGGCCGCACCTCCTTCCTGAGCGCGCCTGGCCTGAGCGGCCTGCTGGAAGGCGGCGTGGCCATCGTCAAGGACGGCCAGGTCCTGGGTGCCGTGGGCGTCAGCGGCGTGAAGTCGCACGAAGATGCGCAAATCGCCCGCGCCGGCATTGCCGCCATCGGCCTGTGACCCACAGCTGAGCGCCTGAATGCGCCGCACGCAAAAAAGCCGGTCTGATGACCGGCTTTTTTGTGCGTGTAACGTGGAAAAAAGCCTGGCTACGCGGAAACAAATCCGTTGGCTGGCAAAACGACCGAACCGGCACTGCTGCCGGGGAGTCGCCCCACGATGAAACTTGTTTTTCTCCCCTATCCAACGTGCACTGTGTCGGCCTTCGCGTTCACGCTTGAGCTGGAAACGGAATGGGAATTACTTGGTGAGAATCAGCTTGCCCAGCTTGGTGGCCTGCAGACGATAAGGCATGCCGTTGTGCAGGATGGTGACGCACTTGCGGCCTTGCAGTAGATCGGTGCTGTCCATGCCCAGAGCGCTTTCGGCCAGCAGGGGCGCCTTCTGGGGCAGCTGGATGGGGCTGTTATTGGCGTGGCCTGTGCGTGGCAGCGAGGAGGCGGTAAGGGTTGCGGGCATGGGTTGATTCCTCAGTACGGTTTATGAATGATATTGATTCTCAATAACAAGTCAACGCCTTGCGGCCCCATATTTGTAAATAAATGAACAAATCCGGCCCTATCCGCTGAACGGCCCTGGTTTGGGGCATGAAAAAAACCCTGCCGTCTCATGCGAGAGGGCAGGGCTGTCTGGGAGGGCTGATGCTTATTTCACCGGATCGGTCACAAAGCCGATCTTGCGCACGCCCGCGCGCTGGGCGGCGGCCATGGCCTGGGCCACGCGCTCGTAGCGCACGTTTTTGTCGCCGCGAATGTGCAGATCCGGCTGGGGATCCTTGGCGCCTTCGGCCTGCAGCTGCGTCACCAGCGCTTCGTCGGAGATGGGCTGCGCGTTCCAGTGGTACTGGCCATCGGCGTCGATGCTCAGGTTGACTGTTTCGGGCTTCACGTTCTCGGGCTGGTTGGTCGCCCGCGGCAGGTCCACATTCACCGAATGCTTCATCACCGGAATGGTGATGATGAAAATGATGAGCAACACCAGCATGACGTCGACCAGTGGCGTCATGTTGATTTCGTTCATCACCTCATCGGTATCGTCCTGTGTTCCGAACGACATGGTCAGGCACCTTTCTTCAGCGGCAGCACCTTCGCGGATTCGCCGTCGTTTTGCACGTTCACGCGGGCGCCGGTCACGAAATAGGCGTGCATGTCGTGTGCAAAGCTGTTGAGGTTGTTGAGGATGGACTTGTTGCCGCGCACCAGGGCGTTGTAGCCCAGCACGGCGGGAATCGCCACGGCCAGGCCCAGGGCCGTCATGATCAGGGCTTCACCGATGGGGCCGGCCACCTTGTCGATGGTCGACTGGCCCGAAGTGCCAATAGCGACCAGCGCGTGGTAGATGCCCCAGACGGTGCCGAACAGGCCGATGAACGGCGCCGTGGAACCCACCGAAGCCAGGATGGCCAGTCCGCCTTGCAGGCGGGCGGTGAATTCGTTGATGCAATTGCGCAGGCAGCGCGTGACCCAGTCGCTCACGTCCAGTGCGTCATGCAGGTGGGCGCTGGACTTGCGGTGGTGGGCCGTGGCTTCGCGGCCTTCGAGCGCCAGGTGGCGGAAAGGGTTGCCTTGGTCGGTGCCGAGCTTGGCCAGGCCGGTGCTGAAGTCTTCGCTGTGCCAGAAGTCATTGGCGGCGCGGGCATGCTTGCGGTATTTGATGATGTCCAGGGCCTTGAGGATGATCACGATCCAGGACACGAGAGACATGCCGATCAAGATGACGGCGACAGCGCGGGTGACAAAGTCCCCTTGGGTCCAGACGTTGGCAATGCCGAATTGGGAATCCATGAATACTCCTGAAAATTATTCGAGAACAAAGTTGATGGGCACGATGTTCCACATGGCTTCGGGAACACCATTGCGCTTGCCGGGCACGAAGCGCCAGCGCTTGACGGATTCAATGGCTTGCTGGTCCAGGCGCTCGTAGCCACTGGACTGGCGGATTTCTATGGTTTGGGGCTTGCCTTCGGTGTCGATGAAGACACGCAGCACGACCTTGCCCTGTTCGCCCATGCGCCGGCTGATGGAGGGGTAGCTGGGCTTGGGGTTGTTGAGGTAGGCCGCATTGCTCGAAGGCAGCTGGATCACCGGCGGCGCGGGCGGGGCCGGCGGCGCTGGGGGTGCGGGAGGGGCGGGCGGAGCCGGTGGTGCCGGCGGCGAATCCGTCACGGGTGCCGGATCGGGCTCGATCACGCCCTTGGGCGCATTCGGCGAGGGTTTCGGGTCGGCGATTGCCTTGGGCAGCGGGGCCTTGCGCACCACGGGCTGGGGTTTGGGCGGCGGTGGTGGTGGCGGCTTGGGCGCAACGACTTCGGGGGCCGGCGGGGCGATGAACTCGGCCAGCACTTCTGCCGGCACGACGAGTTCCACCGCCTTGCGCATCAGGCCGCTTTGCAGCGCCCAGAGGCCGGCCGCGTGCAATACCACCACGGAGCCCACGATGATCATCGTGCGGCTCGTGCCCCCGGCAGGGGCAAATCTATCAGTCTGGGACATATACGGGGAAGGCGGTCAGCGGGCACTGCACGGGGGCAGGTGGAGGAGAAAAGCCAATTTTATTGGCGGCAAATCCACCAGGTGCATCCAACGACGAGGATCAGGCTGCCGAGCAGAACGGAGAGGAGGGCCATGCTTTGCTTTCCAGGATGTTGTTGGCAAGCTGGATAGGCTGGGGTGCTGACATGTTCTGTATGTGAGCAACCGCTCCCGCGGCACCGCACTGCGCGACCACGTCGCGGGCGCAGCCTTCGCAGCGACCGCACTGGGTGGCAACACCGAGCTCGAATTGGATTTCGTCGAAACTCATTCCCGCATGCGCGTGGCGTGCGATTTCGCGGTCAGAAACCCGGCGGCAAACACAGACGATCATGGCAGTAGCAGTTGTGGCTGGCTATGGAAGGGATAGCTTGAATTATAAATGAGAACTCATCGCATTCTCAATCGTCTTTTCAGGCCCTTGATGAAATAGGTCTTTTGTCGCCTGGCGGGATCAGTCGGTGAACAGCGCTGGCGTGGCGTCGGCCAGTGTGGCGCAACCGGTCAGCGCCATGGCGATTTCGAGTTCGTCGCGCAGCAGGCGCAGCACATGGGCCACACCTGCCGCGCCGGCGTTGGCCAGGCCCCAGACGATGGGGCGGCCGACCATGACCGCGCTGGCGCCAAGGGCCATGGCCTTGAGCACGTCGGTGCCGCGGCGAATGCCGCCGTCGACGATCACGGGCAGCTCGGCGCTGGCGCCAGGCATGGCTCGCAGTGCCTGCACGATGCGCGGCAGGGCGATGGCGGTGGCGGGGGCGGTGTCCAGCGTGCGCCCGCCATGGTTGGAGACAATCAGGCCATTGATCTGCAGGCGCGCAGCCTGCAAGGCGTCCATGGGATGAAGAATGCCTTTGAGCAGCACGGGCAGACGGGTCTGGGCTTGCAGCCAGGCCAGGTCTTCCCAGCTGGGGGCGTGACGCAATACGCCAGCGCACAAGGTGTTGTGGTCGGCAGCGGCGGGCGGTGCGCCAAGCCCTTGCAGGTTGACGGCGGAAATGCCGGCCGGGAGATGAAAGCCTGCGCGACGCTCGCGGTCGCGCACGCCGGAAACGGGTGCATCCACGGTCAGAACCAGTGCCTCATAGCCGGCGCGCTCGACCCGCTGTACCAGTTCGCGTGTGAAGCCGCGGTCATGTTGTAGATATAGCTGGAACCACAGGGGGCCGCGGCCGGCGGTGCCGAGTACGGCCTGGGCCGGCACTTCCAGCGGCAGGCTTGCCTGGGTGCTCAGGGTAAAGCCCGCGCCCAGGGCGGCGGCGGCATAGGCACTGGCCAGTTCGCCGTCGGCATGAGCCAGACGCTGGTAGGCCATCGGGGCCACCAGCAGGGGGTGGGCATAGTCTTGGCCCAGCAGGCGGATTCGTGTATGGCCTTCGGCCAGGGGGCGAAGAACGCGCGGCCACAAGGAAAGATTGTCCCAGGCGCTGCGGTTGGCCCGCAGGCTGTGCTCGTCTGCAGCGCCGCCGCTGAAATAGGCCCAGGCATTGGCGGTAAGCGTTTCGGCCGCATGCCGTTCGTGGTCTGCGAGGCAGACGATGTCGGGAGAAACGGGCTGGATCGCGGGAAGGGCAGAGGTCATGGGGAAGTGATGCGCTGGTGGCAGAGAGCACTATGCCATGACGGGTAGCAGCGTCAGACGTCAGCCCACATGCGCAGCAGGTTGTGGTACGTGCCCGTGAGCTGGACCATGCTCTGGTGCTTTTCGCCCACTTCGGTGCGCAGCTTGAGCAGGGCCATGTCCATGTCGAACAGCATTTGCCGCTGTTCGGTGCTGCGCACCATGCTTTCGATCCAGAAGAAGCTGGCAATGCGCGCGCCACGGGTCACTGGGGCGACTTGGTGGACGGTGCTGCTGGGGTAGAGGATCAGGTCGCCGGCCGGCAGCTTGATGCGGCGCTCGCCCAGGGGCTCCTGGATCAGCAAGTCGCCGCCATCGTACTCATCGGGCTCGCTCAGAAAAAGGGTGCAGGAGATATCGCTGCGCACCCATTGCGCCGGGTTCTGGGAATGCAGAACGGCGCCATCGATGTGGGCGCCGTAGAAGTTGGAGTCACCGCTGTAGCGGTTGAACAAGGGGTTGAAGATGCGCTTGGGCAGGGCCGCTGAGAAAAACAGCGGGTCCCTGCCCAGCGCGGCGCGCACGCTGGCCTGCAACTGGCGCGCCGCATCGCTGTTTTGCGCCAGTTGCTGGTTGTGCTTGAAGGCTTGGGCCTGGCCGCCCGCGCTGGTCTTGCCATCCACCCACGGCGCAGCCTCTCCGAGGAGTTGGCGTGCGGCGTGAATTTCCTCGGGGGAGAAAACTTGTTTCAGATGCAGGAACATGGCAGGGCAAAGATCAGGCGGAAGGCCTTGGAGGGCAGTTTAGAAGCGCGACTTCAGAGTCACTTGCACCGAGCGCGCAGCGCCAGGAGTGTAGAAACCACGATACAGCGAATCCGCGTAAAGCTTGTTACCCAGGTTGCTCACGTTGAGCTTGACCGAAGTCTTCTGGTCGAAAGTGTACTCAGCCATGGCATCGACGGTTGCAAATCCGCTGGCCATGATTTGGCGCGCGCCTTCGGGGGTTTGCGTGCTGCGGTAGGTAACGCCGCCGCCCAGGCGCAACTTGGGAGTCACTGCATAGGTGGACCAGACGCTGCCGCTGTGCTGGGGAGTCAGACCGGGGCGGTCGCCTTGCTGCTGTGCATTGCCGTTGGGGTTTGCCGCAGTGGTGGTGCTCTTGTCGATCTTGGCGTTGGGGATCCAGGTGTGGTTGTAGAAGATGTCCCACTTGGGCGTGATGTGACCGGCCAGGTTGAGCTCCATACCCGCAGCGTGGCGCTTGCCCGACAGCAGGTAGCCTGGGTTGTCCGGGTCGGTGTTGCGTTCGTTGAACTTCTCGCTGTAGAAAGCGGCGACGCCCAGCAGAGCGCGTTGTTGGAACAGCTCCCACTTGCCGCCGATTTCCAGGTTGCGGCTCTTTTCCGGTGGTGTGTCGGCCAGGGAGCCCGTGGTGGCGCTCACATTGCCATACTGGTAGGTGTCACCCGACGTGTTGTACGACGTGCCGAAAGACACGTAGTAGGAAGTCAGGTCGTCGGGTTGGAAAATGGCGCCGACGCGCGGGCTCCAAAGGCCTTCGGAGCTGGAATCGCCCAGCGAGCCGCTGGCATTGCGGTAGGTGGCCTTGAACTGGTCGTAACGCAGGCCGCCGACCAGCTTGACGGTGGACGTCAGCGACATCGTGTCTTGCATGTACAGGCCCAGGTTCTGGGCCTTGAACGTGTTGAAGGCTACGGGCAGGCGCCTATCCGGAG
>JAMNYN010000731.1 GCA_023622805.1 Pseudomonadota bacterium
GCCTTTACGGGCTCAACGAGGCAGTGGTGAGCAACGCGCTCAACGTCCACATCCACAACATCCGGCGCAAGCTGGGGGCGCAAGCGATAGAGACCGCCCGCGGACTGGGCTACAGGCTGGGCTGGGAGATCGCAGCATGAGCTTGCGCCTGCGGGTGGTGTTGATCACCGGTGTTTCCCTGGTGCTGCTCTGGGCGGCTGCGGCCGGCTGGATGATGCGCGGCGTGCAGACCCATCTGGACCAGACCCTGGACGGCCGGCTGGCCATGTCGGCGCGCATGGTCTCGGGCTTGCTCGAGCGCGCGGCGCTGGGGGCCGAGGCGAGCAGTGCCGACTTCAACGAGGCCATCCGCGTGCGCGGCAGCGAAGGCATTGCCTGCGAAATCCGCGCGCTGCAAGGCGAAGTCCTGGCCCGGACCAGCCCCAGCCCGCACTCGGCTTTTGCCGATCTGGCCGAGGGATGGAGCACACAGCAGGTGCAGGGCATGCCATGGCGCGTCTACGTGCTGCGCACCGGCGGCTACCAGATCACGACGGCCGAGCGCATGGAGCAAAGACAGGTCCTGGGCAATGAGATGCTGCGCGCCGCGGGCGTGCCGTTTGTGATCGCCGTCCTGGGCAGCCTGGTCGCGCTGTGGATAGGCATTGGCCGCGGCCTGCAGCCGCTCAAGGCCTTGTGCCGCCAACTGCGCAGCAAGGAGATGGACGACACCACGCCCATCGCCGTCAGGAACCCTCCCAAGGAGTTGCGCACCGTGCTGGACGCCATGAACGCCTTGCTGGGCCGGCTGGCGCAGGCGCTGTCCAGCCAGCGGGCGTTCACCGATGCCGCGGCGCATGAGCTGCGCACACCCTTGACCGTGATCGACACCCACTTGCAGGTCCTACGCATGACGGACGGCGAGGAGGCGCAGGCCTCGCTGGCTAGCGCCGAGGAAGGCGTGCGCCGGCTCGGAAGAACGCTGGACCAGATGATGACGCTGGCCCGCACCGAAGCCAGCGTGGACAAGGCCGACCACTGCGAGTCGCTGCTGGCGGCGGTCCGCGGCGTGCTCGGTGCCATGCCGGGGCCGGCCAGGGCGCGGGTTCAGCTCACGAGCGAGGGGGCCGATGGCGGCAGCCCCATCCCCCGGTCCATGCTGGAGGCGGCCGTGCGCAATCTTGTCGACAATGCCTTGCGCTACGCGCCCGAGCCCACGCACATCGCGGTCCATCTGCGGTTCGATGCGGCTGCCTGCGTCTTGACCGTGGCCGACCGCGGGCCGGGCCTGAGCCCTGAACAGGCGGCTCAGGTGGGGCGGCGCTTCTGGCGTGCCGACCAAGGTCGCCAGCGCCAGGACGGCTCAGGTCTGGGAATTTCCATCGTGCGCGCCATTGCCCAGCGGTTCGGCGGCGCTTTGGCGCTCCAGGCCAGGGACGGGGGCGGGCTGGTGGCGGCGCTGACGATTCCGCTGCGCGGCCAGTGAGCCGGGCCTTTGCTTGCATATCCCGTGCAAAGCCCGGAACCCTGGCCTGATTTCGTGCTCCAACCGGCTTCCTATCCACTCACTACCGACGGAACCCATGACACACGACGAAATCCGCGCGACCTTGATTCTGTGCCTGCTGGCCTCGTTTGCCGATGGCGAAAAGCACGACCGTGAACGCGAGCAGATCCGCCAGGTGGCCGAAGGCTTGGCGGGTGAGCAGGGCGTCAATCTGCCCGGCCTGTACCAGGACGTGCTGCTGCGCCGCGTGAAGCTGGAAGATGTGCTGGCGCAATTGAGCAGCACGGAATCGCGCCAGCTGGCCTACGAGATGGCGGTGTGCGTATGCGATGCCGACGGCCAGACCAGCCCCAAGGAGCAAGCCTTCCTGGCCCAGGTCCGCCAGGCCTGGGGCATGGGCGGCGCGGCGGCTGGGCCGTCCGCGGTGGTCGGCACGGCCTGGGGGCGTGGCGATGGCAGTTTCGAGGCGCAGGCCCATGCCGTGGCCGATGCGCCGCTGCAAGCCGCCATGCCCGAAGCACTTTTGCCCCAAGGCGCGGCCGTGCCCCATCCCGCGGCAGCCGACGCCTTGCCCACCACGGCAGCGCAGCGGCGCCCGGGCAGCTTGTCGGCTGCGGAAATGGACAGCAAGATCGTGAAAGCCGCCATCATGAACGGCGCCATCGAGCTGCTGCCCGAAAACCTGTCCACGCTGGCCATCATCCCCTTGCAGATGCGCCTGGTCTATCAGATCGGCCAGAGCTACGGCTATGAGCTCGATCGCGGCCACATCAAGGATTTGCTGGCCGCCTTGGGCGTGGGCCTGACCTCGCAGTACCTGGAAGAGGCCGGGCGCAAGCTGCTCAGCGGCTTGCTGGGCAAGGCCGGCAAGGGCTTGTTTGGCGGCCTGGGACGCCAGGCGGTGAGCAGCGGCATGAGCTTTGCATCGACTTACGCACTGGGCCATGTGGCCAACCAGTACTACGCCGGGGGGCGGGCACTGTCGACCGACATGCTCAAGGACGCCTACCAGCATGTGATGCAAGACGGCCGCGAGCTGCAGGCGCGCTACCTGCCGCAAATGCAGGAAACCGCGCGCGGCCTGAACACGGCCAAGATCATGGCCATGGTGCGCGGCGCTTGAGCGCCTGATCCAGGCCTCAGCCCCGGATGAGTCTTCCCAGCAAGAAGCCGATGGTGCTGCGGTAATCCGGGGTGGGGTCCGCGCCGGCGCGGGCCAGGGCAATGGAAATCGCATGGCCATGCGCGTGGTCCACCAGAATGTCTCGCGTCATCTGTGCCTCCTGGGGGCTCAGCCCGGCTTGTTCCAGCAAGCTCGCCAGCTGTGCCGTGATGCGTTGCGCCTCTGCGCTTCTGGCCTCCGGTTGGGAAAAGAAGCTGATGAAGACATGCGGGTGTCGCGTCACCGAGGCGCCGTAGGCTTCGAGAAACTCGGTCAGCGCCGCAAGAGGTGATCCGCCTTCAGGGGGGAGTTGCACCGGGGCGAGGATGCTGTCGAGCAGACTGGCGACGAGGGCGCTGCGTCCGTCGACGTAGCGATACAAGGCCATGGGCGTGACGCCCATGGCGGTCGCAATCTTTCTAAGGCTCAGGCCCGAGGCACCTTCCTGGTCGAGCAGCGCCAACGCATGGCGTGTGATGTCCTCAGGGCTGATTACGGGCTGCTTGTTGGCGGGCCGCCCGGGTTTGCGCGCCGTCACGCGACCACGACATAGTGCGATTGCACCAGCCCCGAGGGAAAGCTGTGCGTGCCGAGGTGCTGCAAAGGCAGCTCTTGCGCAAGATCGGCAAACAGCGGCAAGCCACGCCCCAGAAGCCGCGGGATGCGGGTCAGGACGATGTCGGCAATCAGTCCTTCGCGCAGAAAGGACAGGATCAGCTGGCCGCCGTCCACATAGGCCCGGCGCCAGCCTTCCACGCCCACCCGCTCCAAGGCCTCGCGCGGCGAGCAGTTCCAGATGCGCAGCTTGCCGATCTGGTCTGGCGGCACATCGGCCTCGGTGAGCCTGCGTGAGAGCACGATGACCGGCTTGTCGAACGGCCAGTCGCCGAAGGTGCAGACTTTTTCCCAGGTCGTGCGGCCCATGATGATGCCGTCAACGGTGGCATAGAAGCGGTTGAAACCATGGTCTTCGGCGTCCGCGCCGTTGGGGGTGAGCCAGGCGATGTCGCCATCTTCGCGGGCGATGTAGCCGTCCAGGCTGGCTGCAATGAAGACGTGGGCAGTGGTCATATGCGGATTAATTATACGCAGTATATTTATTCCTTCACAGGCTGGCGCCGCCGTGCCCCGCCGCCAGCGCCAGCGGCTGTATCTCGCCCGCGCCCGCGGCACGCATCAGGCGCTGGAAATGCGGGCAATCCAGGTGCCGCTCTTCGGGGCAATTCGCCGCGTGGCGCAGGCCGTCGCGCACGGCTTTCATCTGCGCGATGGTGCGGTCGATGGCATCGGCCTTGGCCATCAACTTCTGCTTGTCGATGCGCGCCGCGCCGTCGGCAGGGAGCATCTGGCTGATCTCCTGCAAGGAAAACCCCGCCGCCCGCCCCAGCGCGATGATGGCCAGCTGTTCCAGGATCCGCGGGCCGAAGAGGCGACGCTGGGCCTGCCGGCCTATGGAGTGGATCAGGCCTTTTTCTTCATAAAAGCGCAGCGCAGACGTTGTCAAACCTGAGCGCCTTGCCACTTCGGAGATGTCCATATTCAGCTCTTGCGTTCAAGTGCACTTGAACCTTTAAAGTGAAAAAACTGAATGTAGTTCTTCGAAGAAAGCAGAGGTTTTATGGGTGATTCGGCTGCGATGGTGGTGCAGGTATTGGGCTTGGGGGCAGGAGCGACGCTGGTGATGGACCTGTGGTCCTGGCTGCTGAGGCGAATGGGCGTGGCCACACTGGACTACGCGATGCTGGGGCGTTGGTGCGGCCACTGGCTCAAAGGGGTCTGGTTTCACCGTTCCATCCAGGCGTCCGCCGTGGTCCGTGCCGAGAAGGCCTGGGGCTGGGCGCTGCACTACCTGACGGGAATGGTTTTTGCGGCCGCATTCGTGGCGGTGGTCGGCCCGCAATGGCTGGGCCAGCCGTCTCTTGCGCCTGCAGCCGTGTGGGGCGTGTCAACCGTGCTGCTGCCGTGGCTGCTGCTGCAGCCAGCCCTCGGCGCGGGCATCGCCGCCGCCAGGACGCCGCGCCCATGGGCCAGTCGCGCCGCCAGCCTGGCGACGCATACGGTGTTTGGCCTGGGCTTGTTTCTCAGCGCCAAGGCCATGGCCTGAAGCGGTGGCGCGGGCTTGCAGCCTGTGGGCGTTGGCTGGCTTGGAAATGCGCGAGGCGGCGGCTTTCCAATGTGCGATCTTGTCGATAGCATGGCAGCATGAACACCGATACCCAGGTTGATCTCTACCCGTGCCCTTTTTGCGGCAAGTCGCAGAACCAGGGATTCGTGCATGACGAGAATTGCTTTTTCACGCTGAGTGAAAAGCTCAAGGCCACCCATGGGCAGGATGGCGTCCTGGCGGAAAAAGTCGCGAACGCGTGGCGACAGCGCGTGGTGCCACAGGGCTACAAGCTGGTGCCCGTGGAAATCCAGCCGGGCCATGCCGCGGACTGGGGCCATAAGCAGGGGCGCAAGACCACGGTGGCTGCGCGGGATGCGGCGGCTTTTTACGCGGACTTCGTCGAAGGCGTGGAGAGTCCCTGGGGGCGCCAGGCCTCCTAGCGACTTTGCCCAATGCCAGGGCCCAGGCCATCAAGGAGGCGGACTGTGGGGAATCCTTCTTCTTCATGGCCCCGCTTTGCCCCGCGGGGGAGGGCACATGTTTAAGCCGTATGCTGGCAGATAGCGGTCATTTCGTCCTCACTGGTTAACGTGCAATGCAATGGACTCGACTGTAGAAGTGCGCGTCTATAGACCGTGTCCAGTTTTCATGGGTAGGCGTCAAGACGGCGTCAAGGTGGGGCGCCAGCGTTACTTCTTGACATGCTTCGTGGCAGTTGCCTGCGCCTACACTCGGCAACGTCAGTAACTCGCGAAAGCCCGTATGAAGAATGTCCCCCACGCTTGCTCGCTTCGCGTAGCCGCTGCCCCCCGAGGAGGCGCTTTTCATCTTGGGGCGGCCCGGCGATGAAAAAACTCCTAGCATTGACTTTGTTGGCTGCCCTGTTGTCAGGCTGTGCCGTGTACACGCCCAGCGGCGCGGTGGTCTTGGACCCGGGTCAAGGTGGCGGCCGTGGCGGTTTTTGCCCGCCAGGCCAGGCGAAGAAGGGCAATTGCTGAAGTAGGGCGGCTTTTGCACCGCGCCCGCAGTGTCGGGTCAGCGGTGCGAGCAGGGCGTGATCGGCGCGGCGATCATGCGCTACCAACGGCGTTCACCGCAGTGCGGTGAGCGCAGCCTATTCTGGACGCCCTTTTCCCGGCGGACCGGAAGGGGCGCTGCAGCCTTTGTTCTCGGCCATGGAACTCTGGCGATCTACAGGTTACAGACACTACAGGCACGCCGAATTGGCGCGCTGCCCGTAGGAGTTTTGGATGCCTCATGAGCCTTATCTCATTTTGCTGTACGCGCTGGCGCAACGCCTGAGTGGCGTGGACTCGGCGGCTTTCGTTCAGGCGCAATGCCTGGTCATCGACGGAAAGCGGCTCGATTTTCTCCTGGAATGTGATTCCTTCGATGCGGCGGAAGACCGGCTGATCGTGCGCTGTGAGGTGCGGCGCTTGCCTGAGGCCGCTTCCGAGGCGGTGTGCCGTCTGCTGCTGCAAGCGGACAACCTGTGGGCAGGCACGCGTGGCGCCACGCTGGGCTTGCTGGGTGACGATGTCGTCCTCTTGAGCGAGTCGGCACGCATTGCCTCGCTCGATGGGCCGGGACTGGTGGCTCTGGTGGCAGGCTTGCACCGCCAGGCCAAGGCCTGGGGGGACGAGCTGGACCGCGCGACCCGACCGGAGGTCACCAACGTTCTGCCTTTGCATGCGCGCGCCTGAGTCAGCGCGGGTTCTGCCTTTTCTGCCATGAGGTCACACATATGACATCAGACGAACAATACCGCGCAGCGCTTGCCGCGCTCGCTTTGGAAATCGGCGTGGACGCCCAGGCCCTGGCCGCGCGCGAAGAGCTGGTCATCGACGGGATTGCCGTGGGCCTGTCACGGGTCAAGCGTGCGGGTGGCGATGCCATCCAGGGGGCTTGCAAGATAGGTCTCCTGCCGCGCCAGCCTTCGGTGGCCTTGCTGCGCCTGCTGCTGCAGGCCAACACGCTGGGGCGCGCCACGGGTGGGGCCACGCTGGGCCTGCAGCACGCTGCCGACGATCTCGTGCTGGCCAGCGTGCATCCACTGGACACACCGCCGGCGGCGCTGGCCCGCGGCTGCCGCACGCTGGTCGAGGTGGTGGCTGTCTGGGCCGAGGCGCTGGACAAGGGCCTGGGCCAGCCGGTGCTTGCGACTGCAATGTCTTGATTCGCCATTCATTTTTCACAGGAATCCGCCATGACCCGTTATCAGTCCCTGCTCGAAAACTACGCCCGCCTGATGGGTATAGCGCCTGCCGCAGAGTTGCTTGCGAACCAGGAGGTGCAGATCGGCGATCTGACGGTGGGGTTCACCGTGGAAGGCGATGAGAACAGCGGCAGCATGCTTTTTTTCACCAGCGTGGGCAAGCCTGCATCCCATTTGCCGCGCGAGCGCCTGCTGCAGCTCATGCTCGAAGCCAACGCTTTGTGGGTAGGCACGGGCGGCTGCACGCTGGGCCTGCAGGCCCACACGGGCGCGGTGCTGGTCTGTGCCCGCGCGCCGCTGGCGCTGTGCGATGCGCCGGCCCTGGCGGTCATGATCGACGCTTTCGCCGATGTAGCCCTGCTGTGGCGCGAAATCGTGCAAGGACGCCATGCGGTCGAGATGCCGGCGCTGGCGGCCGCCTGAAGATTGCGAGGACACCATGATGAACAATGCAATCTCCCGGGGTGCTGGGAGCCCTCTGCCGGCCCACATTCCGCCTGCTAGCGAGGCTAGCCTGCATGACCAGTTGGCGGCCGTACCCGGTACGGGCGCGGCGCAGGGCACTTTGGTGGGCTTGGGCAATGGTGTCTTGAGCAAGTCGTTGCATCAGGATGCGAGTGCGGCGCGCGAACTGTTCAGCGCCGTCGGCCGGGAAGCTGATGGTGAGGAAATCTTTTCCGATTGCGAAGAGTGGAGCCCCGTTGCACGTCAGCAGACCGATGCGGCGGTGCAGCAGCAGCAGTCCAGTGTCTGGGGGGCCCTGAGCATGCTGGGCGGTGCAGCGCTGAAAGCGGTGACGTTCACTGCGGATGTGATGCAGTTCGCAAACGACACGTTGGACAAGGGCATGAACAGCGCGAGCACAGCGTTAGTGAATGCAGCAACGGCTGCCGGGTACGAGATCGCACAGCGTATCTTCGCGCCCGCGGCCCCTGTCATTGAGAAAACGGCGAGAGAGGAGAATCTCGACCGTATCCGGGAATTGATTGGCAAGATCGACGCGGCGCACCAGGTGCTGAATCAGCAGGTGGAGAGCAAAAGCGGCAGTGAAGTGATCTCCTCCGCAGGCCGTTTGACTCCGGTGAAGCAGAGCTACTGGGATTCCTGGGCCAACCTGCGGCACACCATGTCTGGCGCTGCATCCGCGGCAGTGAACTCTTTGCCTTCGCTTTCCATGGCCGCGGCAGCGCCGGTGATCGCGGGAGGGGTATCCTCCGCGTTTCTCGGACCGGTTGGCGGTTTCATGTTGATGGCCTCGACGTATACCGGGGCTGCGTTCCTGGCGTTGACGACGCTGCGCGATCTGCCCGAAAACGCCAATGACAATGCCGTGGTGGGACTGATAGACGCCAAGATGGTGGAGATCGACCGCCTCCTGACGGAGCTCAAAGGCCGGATCGCGGAAGAAAAGACAAGGAGCAGCGTCGAGAGTCGCATCGTCTTGGTGGCCGGTACACGCCCG
>JAMNYN010000506.1 GCA_023622805.1 Pseudomonadota bacterium
GACTTGCAGGCGTTCAACCTGCACTTCGACGAGTACTACCTCGAGTCCAGCCTCTACACTTCGGGCCGCGTGGACCGCACCGTGGAGCGCCTGATCGCCAACGGCCACACCTACGAACTCGATGGCGCACTGTGGCTCAAGTCCACCGACTACGGTGACGACAAGGACCGCGTGATGCGCAAGCGCGACGGCGGCTATACCTACTTCGTGCCCGATGTGGCCTATCACATCGCCAAGTGGGAACGCGGCTTCAGCAAGGTCATCAACATCCAGGGTACCGACCACCACGGCACGATTGCCCGGGTACGCGCCGGCCTGCAGGCGGCCGATGTGGGCATTCCCCAGGGCTACCCCGACTACGTGCTGCACACCATGGTGCGCGTGGTGCGTGGCGGCGAGGAAGTCAAGATCAGCAAGCGCGCGGGCTCGTACGTGACGCTGCGCGATCTGATCGAATGGACCAGCAAGGACGCGGTGCGCTTCTTCCTGCTGAGCCGCAAGCCGGACACCGAATACACCTTCGACGTGGATCTGGCCGTGGCCCAGAACAACGACAACCCGGTGTACTACGTGCAGTACGCGCATGCGCGCATCTGCTCGGTGCTCAAGGCCTGGGGCGGCGATGCGGCTCTTCTCAAGGACGTGGACCTGTCGGCGCTGGACGGCCCGCAGGCCCAGGCCCTGATGCTGCAACTGGCCAAGTACCCGGCCATGCTCACGGCGGCTGCCGAGGGCAATGCCCCGCACGACGTCACTTTCTATCTGCGCGACCTGGCCGCGAGCTACCACAGCTACTACGATGCGGAGCGCATTCTGGTCGACGACGAAGCCGTGAAGCAGGCCCGTCTGGCCTTGATCAGCGCGACCCGCCAGGTGTTGCACAATGGTCTCGCAGTGCTGGGCGTGTCCGCTCCAGAACGTATGTAAATCGACCAGGCCATCATGAAGACTCAGCAACGCGGCGGCACCGTCATCGGGCTCATCTTGGGCATCATCATCGGCTTGGGCGCAGCCCTGGCCGTGGCGGTGTACGTCACCAAGGTGCCTGTGCCCTTCCTCACCAAAGGCCCCAAACCGGCCGAACAGGATGCGGCAGAGGCGCAGAAAAACAAGGATTGGGATCCGAACTCTCCTCTGTACGGCAAGAACCCGGCGCGGATGCCGGTGCCCAGCCTGCCTGGCAGCGCACAGCCGGCAGCGGACGCTGGCGCTGGCCTGGTGCAGCCCATGCCCGACGTCGTGCCCTCGACGCCGCAGGTACAGCCCTCGTTCCCGGCGACTCCCGTGCCAGCGGTCAAGCCCGACGGCAAGCCGGAAACCAAGCCTGGCAGCAAGGCGGCGGCCTCCAGCGATCCGCTGGGCGATCTGGTCAAGGCCAAGTCGGCCGAAGCCAATACGGCCGATGCGTTCAACTACTTCGTGCAGGCCGGCGCTTTCCGCAGCCAGCCCGATGCCGAAGCACAGCGCGCCAAGCTCGCCATGCTGGGCTGGGAATCGCGGGTGAGCGAGCGCGAGCAAAATGGCCGTACGGTGTTTCGTGTGCGCGTAGGTCCGTTCGCCAAGCGTGACGATGCCGAGCAGCTCAAGCTCAAATTGGAAGGCGCGGGCGTGGATTCTGCGCTGGTGCGCGTGCAGCGCTGAACTTTTCAGCACCCAGACTCTCAGACCTACCAGAACCAAACAAGGAGTGTTGTTTCATGAAACGCCGTGAGTTTTCTCTGGCTGCCGCAGCGGCAGCCTCTGCTTCCGTTCTTTCCCTGGCTGTTTCCACGCCTGCATTGGCCCAGGCCGCAGCCAAGGAGGGCAAGGATTACGTCAAGCTGGCCAAGCCCGTGCCGACCACGGCCGGCGCTGGCAAGATCGAAGTGCTGGAGTTCTTCTGGTACAGCTGCCCGCATTGCCACGCTTTCGAGCCGGCATTCGCGGCCTGGAAGGCAGCGGCGCCCGCCGACGTGGTGGTGCAGCGCGTACCCGTGGGCTTCAACGCCAGCTTCATTCCCCAGCAAAAGCTCTACTACGCGCTGCTGGCCATGGGCAAGCTCGATGAAGTGCACACCAAGGTGTTCCAGGCGATCCACGTCGAGCGCAACCGCCTGGCCAAGGACGAAGACATCTTTGCCTGGATTGGCAAGCAAGGCCTGGACGTGAACAAGTTCAAGGAGAGCTACAACTCCTTCACGGTGTCCAACCAGGTGCGCAAGGCGACCCAGCTGCAGCAGGAATACAACGTCGAAGGCGTGCCTGCGATCGGCGTGGCCGGCCGCTTCTACACCGACGGTACCCTCGCGGGCGACATGGCCAAGGTGCTGCGCGTGACCGACTACCTGATCGGCGTGAGCCGCAAGGGCTGAAGTCCTGGCACTCGATGCGAGGGGCGCTTGCGGCCCTCGCCACTGCGGCCCGCTTTCAGCGGGCTTTTTTGTGATCGTTACAGCGTGCCGCCCTACAATGGCTGCAAGATTCGTGCCCTCCATGAAAAAACGCCTACTCCCCATTCTCCTGCTCTCGGTCCTGGTCTGCGGCGCTGTCCATGCCGAGAAGGCCGATCGCAACAAGCCCATGAACATCGAGGCCGATGCCATGCGCCACGATGAACTGCAGCAAACCAGCGTGTTCATCGGCAACGTCGTGATGACCAAGGGCACGATCGTGCTGCGCGGCGCACAGCTGGACGTGCGCCAGGACGCCGAGGGCTACCAGTTCGGCGTCGTGAAGGCGGCCGAGGGCAAGCGCGCGTTTTTCCGCCAGAAGCGCGACACCGTGGCCGGCCAGCCCGACGAATATGTGGAAGGCGAGGCCGAAGTCATCGAATACGACGGCAAGGCCGACAACGTCAAGCTGATCCGCCGCGGCGAGCTGCGCCGCTACCGGGGCGCGACCCTGAGCGACGAGATCACGGGCGCGGTGATTGTCTACAACAACCTGACCGATGTGTTCACGGTGGACGGCCTGCCGCGTGCGGGCGATGCCGGCACGGGCGGCAATGGCGGGCGCGTGCGCGCCGTGCTGGCTCCCAAGGAGCGGCCGCCCGCACCGGCGCCCGCGCCGGGTGGCGATCTGCGGCCGAGCACGACCATCGAACCCAAGAAATGAGCTGCGCGCCGTGAATCCATCTCCCCCGCTGCCTGAAACCAGTCGTCTCGAAGTCAAGCACCTGGCCAAGTCCTATGGCAGCCGCAAGGTGGTCAAGGATGTGTCGCTGGTGGTGCAAAAAGGCGAAGTTGTCGGCCTGCTGGGGCCCAATGGCGCGGGCAAGACCACGTCGTTCTACATGATCGTGGGCCTGGTGCGCTGCGACGCCGGGGACATCTTCATTGATGGCCAGGCGGTCGGCAACATGCCCATTCACCAGCGTTCGCGCCTGGGCCTCTCCTACCTGCCCCAGGAGGCATCCATCTTCCGCAAGCTGAGCGTGGAAGACAATGTGCGCGCCGTGCTGGAGCTGCAGCGCGACGACAAGGGCCAGCCGCTGACGCGGGACGAGATCGAGCGACGCCTGCTGGCCCTGCTGCAGGAGTTGCGCGTGGACCATTTGCGTGCTTCGCCCGCCCTGGCGCTGTCGGGTGGCGAGCGCCGGCGCGTGGAAATTGCCCGGGCGCTGGCCACGCAGCCACGCTTCATTCTGCTCGACGAGCCTTTTGCCGGCATCGACCCCATCGCCGTGATCGAGATCCAGCGCATCATCGGTTTCCTCAAGGCGCGCGGAATTGGCGTGCTGATCACCGACCACAATGTGCGCGAAACCCTGGGTATTTGCGATCACGCTTTCATCATCAGCGACGGCCATGTGCTCGCCCAGGGAACTCCGGCCGAGATCGTGGACAACGCCGATGTACGCCGGGTGTACCTCGGCGAGCATTTCAGGATGTGATGGTCATGTGCTGTAGCTTGTGTCGTGTCAAGGGGGAATGCTGTTGAAGCCGGGATTGTCACTACGCGTATCGCAGCATCTCGCACTCACGCCCCAACTGCAGCAGTCGATCTGGCTGCTGCAGCTCTCCACCCTGGAGCTGACCCAGGAAGTCGAGCACATGCTCGACGACAACCCTTTTCTCGAGCGCACCACGGAAGAGGCTGAGCGCGAAGAGTTCGGTCTGGCCCAGGCCGATGTACCGGCGCAGCGCGACGACTATGCGCTGGAAGACGCGCAGTATGCCGGCCCGGCGGGCACCGAGAAGACCAGTGCCAGCAGCGACGCCGATGGCGGTGATGTGGCTGCGCCCGTGGATGCCGCGCCCGATTGGGACGGCGATGGCAGCGCTGCCCTGTCCCCGGACGACAGCGAGTGGGGCGGTGAAGCGCGCGCGCGCAGCGGTCAGGGCGATGACGAGACCGATGCCACGGAGCTGGCCCGCAGCCAGGAGTCGCTGACCGATCATCTGCACCGCCAGGCGCTGTCGCTGCGCGTCAACGACGTCGATCGCGCGGCCTTGCGCTTTCTCATCGAATCGCTCAACGAGCACGGTTACCTCGAAGACCCACTGGAAGAGCTGGCCGCGGGCCTGGCCGGCCCGGATGCGCTCGAAGAGCAGGAAGAGCTGGTCCACCATTTCACGGTGGCGCTGCGCCTGCTGCAATCGCTGGAGCCCGTGGGCGTGGGCGCGCGCGGCCTGGCCGAATGCCTGACGCTGCAGTTGCAGGATCTGGCGCGGCGCGCAGGCACGCACCAGGCCGACCAAGATATAGACGACGAGACGGTGCAGGTGGCACTGCGCATCTGTGCCCAGCCCATGGATCTGCTGGCGCGGCGCGACGTGCGCCGCCTGATGCAGGCCTGCGGGGCCGGCGACGAGCGCGTTCGCGCCGCCATCGCCTTGATTGGCCGGCTGGAGCCACGGCCCGGCCGGCGCTTTGCCGACGTGGAGCGCAATCTCATCGTGCCCGACGTGATCGTGCGCAAGCTGGCGCGCAGCAGTGGCGACGGCCAGCCCCAGTTCAGCGTGCAGCTCAATCCCGAAGTCATGCCGCGCCTGCGCGTGCATGACATCTACGCCAATGCCTTGCGCGGCCACAAGGGCAGCGAAGGGCATGCGGGGCTGCAGCAGCGGCTGCAGGAGGCGCGCTGGTTCATCAAGAACATCCAGCAGCGCTTCGACACCATCTTGCGCGTGTCGCAGGCCATCGTGCAGCGGCAAAAGAACTTCTTCACCCATGGCGAGCTGGCGATGCGGCCGCTGGTGCTGCGCGACATTGCCGACGAACTGGGTCTGCATGAGTCGACCATCAGCCGGGTGACCACGGCCAAATACATGGCCACGCCCATGGGCACCTATGAGCTCAAGTATTTCTTTGGGTCGGGCCTGGGCACGGAGACCGGCGGCAATGCGTCGAGCACCGCGGTGCGGGCGCTGATCAAGCAGTTCGTCGCGGCGGAAAGCCCGACCAAGCCGCTGTCCGACAGTCAGCTGGCGGAAATGCTCAAGGAACAGGGCATCGAGTGCGCGCGCCGCACCGTGGCCAAATACCGCGACGTGCTGAAAATCGCCCCGGCCAATCTGCGCAAAGCCCTGTAGTTGCCAGCGCCCTGGGCCTGTGCACGCAGGCGCGGGTCTGGCAACATGCCCTCGAATGTTCGCACTTCACGGCAAAAGCGTATCCTTGCCCCCCTGCTATGAATCAACTGCAACTGTTTTTGCCCTGCGCCGCCGGCGTTGAGGACTATTTGGCCGAAGAGGCCCACCGCATCACCGGGCTGACGGGTAACGACCTGTTGGTCGGGCGAGGCGGTGTGATGCTGCGTGCCTCCTGGCGCGATGCGCTGCTGCTCAACCTGCACAGCCGTCTGGCCCAGCGGGTACTGGTGCAACTGTCGACCACGATGTACCGCAGCGAGAACGATCTGTACCGTGCGGCCAGCGAGGTGGCCTGGGAGATCTGGTTCACCACGCGCCAAAGCTTCAAGATCGAAGTCACGTCGCAGCACAGCCCGCTGACCAGCCTGAATTTCGCGGCCTTGCGCGTCAAGGATGCGATCGCCGACCGTTTCCGCGCCAAGACGGGCGTGCGTCCGGACGTCGAAACCCGCTATCCCGATCTGCGCGTGCACCTGCACCTGACCACCGACGAAGCGACGATTTACATCGACACGTCGGGCGAAGCGCTGTTCAAGCGCGGCTGGCGTGAAGACAAGGGCGACGCGCCGCTGAAGGAAACGCTGGCTGCGGCCATGATCGCCGCCACCGGCTGGGATCCGCACGGCGACAATCCGCAGCCGCTGTACGACCCCTGCTGCGGCAGCGGCACGGTGGTGATCGAGGCGGCGCAAATCGCCTGCAAGATTCCGCCGGGCATCCAGCGCCGCTTTGCCTTCGAAAAGCTCGTGCCTTTCCAGCCCCATGTCTGGGAAGCCATCGTGCGCCAGGCCGAGGACGCGATCTGCGAGAGCCCGGTGGGCATTTACGGCTCGGACGTATCGCACCGCATGGTCGACTTTGCGGAACGCAATGCCGAGCGCGCGGGCGTGGCCAGTGCCGTTGAGCTGCGCGGCGGCGACGCCTTGCAGCGCATGCCGCCCTGCGAGCAGCCCGGCGTGATGGTGCTGAACCCGCCTTACGGCGAGCGCATTGCCGCCGCCGGCACGGCCGGTCGCAATGCGGCCGAGCGCATGGGCCAGGTCGAACAGATGGGGCGCGAAACGGCGCAGACCGAAGACGGCGTGGAATTCTTCAACGCCCTGGCCTCGCACTGGAAGAAGAACTACAGCGGCTGGCAGGCTTGGATGCTCACGCCCGACCTCAAGCTGCCGGGCAAGATGCGCCTGAAGGAATCGCGCCGCGTGCCGCTGTGGAACGGTCCCATCGAGTGCCGGATGTTCCGCTTCGACATGATCAAGGGCTCGGCCAAGCCGCGCAAGAACGCCGACGCCGGCGGCGCCGCAGCCAAGGAATGACGCCAGCATGAAGATTGTGCTGCGCTGGCCGCAGTGCAATGCATCCTATGCGGCGGCCCAGGGCGCGCTGCGGCCGCTGATTCTCGACACCAACATGGTGCTCGATCTGCTGGTCTTCAAAGACCCGCAGATCGCCCCTGTGCGCGACCTGCTGGAGCAGGGCGCCGTGCGCTGGATTGCCGACACCGCGCAACGCGTGGAGCTGGAGCGGGTGCTGACTTATCCACAGATCGCGCCGCGCGTGGCTTTTCACGGGCTCAGCCAAGACGGCGTGCTCGCGGCATTCGACGCGGGCGTGGCCTATCTGCCCGAAGCACCGGCCATCCGCATCGTCTGCAAGGACCCCGACGACCAGCATTTCCTGGCCCTGGCCGCCCAGCACCAGGCCTTGCTGCTGAGCAAGGACAAGGCCGTGCTCACGCAGCGCAAGCGCCTGGCCGGCCTGGGCGCGACGGTGGGCAATCAGCTGCTGCTGGTGCCCGCCGAAGCGGCTGTGCCAGCCTGACAGGGCTGGCGCTGCCGAGATACTCCTGTGCCCGGCTGTGGCTATGCCAGCCAGCTACACTGCCGGCGATTACCTGGTGCACTGCGCACCGCCCCGGCCGTGACGCGCGCATGCAATGGCCGCGGCCTCCACGAAAGATCCACCATGACCGACCAAACCACTCCTATCCCTGATGAAGTCCTGGACGCCGACCTGGCGCCCGAGGGCGCGCTCGACGGCGACGACCTCGAAGAGCTGGACCTGATTCTCGAAGACCTGCGCTCGCGCGCCGAAGAAATTCCCCAGTGGGAATTCTGCGACGGTTTCCTCACCGCCCTGGTCTGCACCCGCCGTGCGATTCCCCCGGCCGAGTACCTGCCCATGCTGCTGGGCGACGGTGCCGAGCTGGAAGTGGCCGAAGGCGCGCCCATGCCCAAGCTGGAGGCTTTCAAGGACCTCGAGCAGCAGGAACGCTTCATGGCGCTGTGGCAGGCCCGTTGGGACGAAGTGACGCAGCAGCTCGACACCGATGTGAAGACGCTGGAAGACGACCGCACGTTCCAGCCCGAAGCCATGGACATGCGCGGCGCCATCGCCAGCCTGCCCGAGGAAGAGCGCGCTGAAATGGAAGGCCAGGACATTCCTTCGTTCGGCCAGGTCTGGGCGCTGGGCTTCATGTTCGCCGTGGAAAACTGGCCAGAAGAGTGGGCAGCACCGCGCGACAAGGAAGCCGCTCAGTGGCTCAACGCCGCACTCGACTCCGTTGTGGCGCTGACCGAAGACGACACCGGCAAGCCCGAAGTCTGCATGTACGACGAAAACGGCCCCGCCAGCACCAGCCAGGCACGCGTGGAGCAGTTCGGCGAAGCCATCTGGGGCATTTACGACCTGCGCCAGCTGTGGAAGAGCATGGGTCCCCGCCAGGAAACCATCGTCAAGGGCGTGCAGCCCGGCCGCAATGACGCCTGCCCTTGCGGCAGCGGCAAGAAGTTCAAGAAATGCTGTGGGGCCTAACCACCTCCTGAGCCGCTGACGCGGCTTGGGCCGCCCCGGCTTCCCCCTCTCATCCTTCGGTGGAGGGGGCGACACCATCGCTGCGGGGCGCCCCTTGCTCGCTGCCCCCATGCAGGAGCACGCCAGTTTCATAGGCCGTTCCCAGGGCCTAACATGGCTCTTTTTTTTGCAGGGTGCGCGGCGTGCGCCTTGATCGTTATGGCCACCCCTTTTCTCTCCCGCCTGCGTGCCGAATGGGCGCCCAGCATTCCGCGTGAACTGCTGGCCGGCGCTGTTGCCACGTTCGCGCTGATTCCTGAAGTCATCGCCTTTTCGTTTGTCGCGGGCGTGGATCCGGCCGTGGGCTTGTATGCCTCGTTTGTGATCAGCATCGTGATCGCCTTCGCGGGCGCGCGTCCGGCCATGATTTCGGCCGCGGCCGGTTCGGTGGCGCTGGTGGCGGCGCCGCTGGTGCAGTCGCACGGCCTGCCCTATCTGCTGGCCGCGGGATTGCTCGCGGGCGTGGTGCAAGTCATTTTCGGCTGGCTGCGCATGGGGCTGCTGGTGCGCTTTGTCTCGAGTTCGGTGCGCACCGGCTTTGTCAACGCACTGGCGATTCTGATCTTCAGCGCGCAACTGCCCCATCTGCGGGACGCGAATGCGGCCGGCTGGGGGCTGCTGGCGCTGGGCCTGGTATTGATCTACGGCCTGCCCTGGCTGGCGCGCCGCCTAGGCTGGGCGGCGCTGGCCGCCATTCCTTCGCCGCTGATCTGCGTGCTGGTGTTGACGCTGCTGGCCGCGGGCCTGCGCCTGCCGGTGGCGACCGTGGCCGATCTGGGCCAGCTGCCCGATGCGCTGCCTTCGTTCGGCCTGCCCGAGGTGCCGCTGGCCTGGGAGACGCTGCGCATCATCTTGCTGCCCGCGATCGCGATTGCCATGGTGGGCCTGCTCGAATCCGTGCTGACGGCCGCGGTCATCGACGAGATGACCGACACGCCCAGCGACAAGAGCCGTGAATGCACGGGCCTGGGCCTGGCGAATCTGGCGGCGAGCTGCTTTGGCGGCATCGCCGGCTGCGGCATGATAGGCCAGGCCGTGGGCAATGTGACCTATGGCGGGCGCGGCCGGCTGTCGACGCTGTTCGCCGGCGTGTTCCTGCTGGTGCTGATCGTGTTGCTCAAGCCCTGGGTCGCGCTGGTGCCGGTCGTCGCCTTGGTGGCCATCATGGTCACGGTGTCGGTGGCAACGTTCCACTGGGGCAGCCTGGGAGAGATCGCGCGCCATCCCAAGACATCGACGACGGTGATGCTGGCCACGGTGGTGCTGACCCTGCTGACCCACAACCTGGCCCTGGGCGTGGCCGTGGGCGTGCTGCTCAGCGGCGTGTTCTTCATGGCCAAGGTGTCGCAACTGCTGCAGGTGCGCTGCCTGGATGACGAGGTGGCTCGCACGCGGACCTGGACCGTCACCGGCCAGGTGTTCTTCGCTTCGGCCGATGCCCTGGTCGACGCTTTCGATGTGCGCGGCGCCGAAGGCCGGCAGGTGCGCATCGATGTCCGCGGCGCGCAGCTGTGGGACATCACGGCCGTGGCGGCGCTGGAAAAAGTGGTGCAGCGGTTGCAGCGCCATGGCTGCACCGTGGAGGTCACTGGCCTGAGCCAGGGCAGCCAGCAGTTGATGGAGAGGGTGGGGCGTTCCTAGGCGCTGGCGGCGCGCAGGCGCTGCAGCAGCCCCGCTAGCGCATGCTGCAGCGTGGCCTGGCGCACGGCAGCGCGGTCGCCAGGCAGATGCAGGCATTCGGCATCCGCTTTCCCGTTGACGTTCCAGCCAAACCACACCGTGCCCACGGGCTTGGTGGGCGAGCCGCCGCCCGGGCCGGCCACGCCGGTCACGGACAGGCTGCACTGGGCGCGTGAATGCGCCACCGCACCCAGGGCCATGGCCAGGGCCACGGCTTCGCTGACGGCGCCATGGGTGGCGATCAGCGCGCCGTCCACGCCCAGCATCTCCGTCTTGGCCTGGTTGGAATAGCTGACGAAGCCGCGCTCGAACCAGTCGCTCGATCCCGCAAGGTCTGTGCAGGCGCCGGCGATCAAACCGCCGGTGCAGCTTTCGGCCGTGGCCATGAGCCAGCCGCGTTGGCGCAGTGCTGCGGACAGCGCGGTGACGAGTGCGGAGGTGTCGTGCATGGGGGATTCAGAAGAAGAAATGCCGCCACAGGGCGATGGTCAGCAGGGTGCAACCGGCCGCGACCAGGTCGTCGAACATGATGCCCAGGCCGCCGCGCCAGCCAAAGCCTTTGAACAGCTGGTCGGCCCAGCGCACGGGCTGGGGTTTGACGGCATCGAAGAAGCGAAACAGCGCAAACGCGATCAACTGGCCCCATACGCCCATGGGCATGGCCAGCCACAGTACCAGCCAGATGGCGACCACTTCGTCCCAGACGATGTGGCCCGGGTCGGCGATGCGCATATGCTGCGCGGTGACCGTGCAGGCCCACCAGCCCAGCAGGGCGGAAAAAGCGATGGTCCAGCCTATCTGCGACGAGGTGAGCCAGTGTTGCAGCAGCAAGAAGCTGAGCCAGCCCCAGAGGCTGCCGACGGTGCCCGGCGCCACACGGCCCAGGCCCGAGCCCTGACCCAGCGCGATGAAATGCGCCGGGTGGGCCATCATGAATTGCAGGCTCGGGCGGTAGGGCGCAGGCGGCGTGCCTGCGGAGCGGCGGGACGTGGCGAAAGGAAAGGGCATGGGGGAATTCTAGGGCTGGATGGGTGGCCGAGCTCAGACAGAAAAATGGTCGAACGAGGCATAGCGCGCCAGCAGTACTGCGCCATCCGCACCGAGCAGGCGCAGGCCAGCCTGGGCTTGCACGCTGCCTATGCGCGTGATCGGCGTGGCGCTGGCCTGGGCGGCGGCGGCCACCTGGGCGCGCAAGGCGGGCGCGGCGGTGAAGCACAGCTCGTAGTCGTCGCCGCCGGCCAGCGTGCATTGGTCCACAAGCGTTGCGTCCAGGGACAGTCCGGCCGAGGCGGCCAGCAGCGGGCGGGTCAGCCGGGTGTCTATGCAGGCGCCCACGCCCGATTGCGTGAGGATGTGGCCCAGGTCGCCCAGCAGGCCGTCGCTGAGGTCGAGCGCGCTGCTGGCGATGCCGCGCAGTGCCAGGCCCAGCGCCACGCGCGGGCTGGGTGCCTCCAGCCGCTGACGGGTGGCGGCCAGCACGTCCGCGGGCAGCTGCAGCCGGCCCTGCAGGGCTTCGAGCGCCAGCCGCGCGTCGCCCAGGCTGCCGCTGACGTAGATGTCGTCACCGGCCTGGGCGCCGCTGCGCAGCAAGGCCTGGCCTGCGGGCACTTCGCCGAAGACGGTGATGCAGATGTTCAGCGGGCCTTGCGTGGTGTCACCGCCTATGAGTTCGCACTGGTGCGCGTCGGCCAGTGCCAGCAGCCCTTGGGCGAACGCGCCCACCCAGGCGGTGTCGGCGCGCGGCAGCGACAAGGCCAGCGTGAACGCCAGCGGCCGGGCGCCACAGGCCGCGAGATCGCTGAGGTTCACGGCCAGCGCCTTGTGGCCCAGCAGGCGCGGGTCCACGTTGGCAAAGAAGTGCCGGCCCTCGACCAGCATGTCGCTGGAAATCGCCAACTGCATGCCGGGCGCGGGTGCCAGCAGCGCGCAATCGTCGCCCACGCCCAAAGCAGCGCGGCGCACGGGGCGCGTGAAAAAAGTGCGGATCAGGTCGAATTCACCCATGGTCATTTTTCAGGTCTCAGTGATTCAGGATGATCGCACTACTCACTGCCCATGAAACCGGCGCGCCCCAGCAAAGGGACACCGAGCAAGGGCCGCCCCGCAGCTCTGGTGTCGTCCCCCTCCACCGCAGAATGAGAGGGGGAAGAGGCGAAGCCTCTCAGGGGGTGCTTCATAAACCCCCACGAAAGCGCTGCGCTGCCTGGCGGCTGACTTCGGCCAGCAACTGTTCTTCGCGCTGGCATTCGCGCAGCCAGCGGGCGTCGTTCTGGCCTGTGGCCACATCGGCGCGCAGCAGGTGCAGCGAGGGCGCTGCGCCCTGGCGCGCGGCGTGTTCGGCGATCTGGTCCATGGTCTTGAGAATGTGCTCGGCCAGGGGCATGTGCTGGCCGCTGGCCGGGTCCACATAGACCGCGTCCAGGCCGAAGCGGCAGGCCTGGAAGCGGTTGTAGGTGTAGACCAGGTAGTCGTCTTCGCTGGGCGTGAACGGCTGGGTGTCGAGAAACCAGGCGGCCAGCGACTGTACGTAGCCGGCCAGCGCGGCGGCGCGCTCTATGGTCAGCGGGGTGTCGAAGACGCGGATTTCTATGGTTCCGAATTCGGGCTTGGGGCGGATGTCCCAGTAGAAATCCTTCATGCTCTTGACCACGCCGGTGGCGGTCATCTTGTCGAAGTAGTGCTCGAATTCGCCCCAGGTCAGCACGCAGGGCGCACGCCCCGACAGCGGAAAGGCGAACACCGAATTCAGCCGCGCCGAATCGAAGGCCGTGTCCTGGCCTTGCACATAGGGGCTGGACGCCGACAGGGCGATGAAGTGCGGGATGTAGCGCGACATGCGGTGCAGCATCAGCAGGGCCGCGTCGGCATCGGGGCAGCCGATGTGCACATGCTGGCCGAAGATGGTGAACTGCTGGGCCAGGTAGCCGTAGAGGTCGGACAGTTCGCGAAAACGCGGCTTGTCGTAGATGCGCTGCTCGTGCCATTTCTGGAACGGGTGGGTGCCGCCGCCGGCGATGGCGATGTTGAGCTTGTCGGCGTTCTTGACCAGGGCGTCGCGTATGGGCGTGAGCTGACCCAGCACTTCGGACGCCGAGTGGCAGATGGCGGTGGAGATCTCGATCATGCTGCTGGTCATCTCGGGCACCACGCTGCCGGGCAGCGGGGTCTTGGCCATCAGGCGCAGCATGTCTTCGGCGTAGGGCGCCAGATCGTAGTCGTGGGTGTTGAGCAGTTGCAGCTCGAGTTCCACGCCCAGCGTCAGCGGTTCGGAATGGTGGAAAGCTTCAAGTCCCATGGTGGTCTCCTGTGCTCGTCTGCGGGGCCTCCGGCCGCAAAGGCTTGGAGCTTTCCCCGGCGCGGTAAAAGGCCACGCTGGCCACCACGGCGCCCAGCAGTTCCATCAGCAGGATCATGGGCAGGGCCACGCGCGCAATCATCTCGCCGGTGGCCGGTGCTGCGGACACGAACTGCGAGGCGATCAGCAGGGCCACCGACGACATCGGTGCCATCGCGCAGCTGACCCACATGGCCTGGCGCCAGCTCGCGCCGCTGCCCACATTGCCCAGGCCCACGCCTATGGCCTTGGCCAGCAGCCGCACCACGATCACGGCCAGCACCACACCGGCCAGCGGCAGGCTCCAGTCGGCCTGCGCGGCCACGGTGGAGACCAGCACGAACATCATGATGGTCAGCAGGGACGAGGCTGTGCCCAGCTGCCGCGGCCAGGCCCAGGGGCGGGGATGCAGGTGCTTGAGCAGCATGCCGCCCAGCAGCGCCGCCAGCGGCGCCGAGCCACCCAGGTGGGCGGCGACGGCCGTGCCGGCGGCGATCAGGGCCAGCACCAGAATGGACGTGTTTTCGCTGGTCGGGCTCATGAAGCGCAGGGCCAGCCGCATCAGCAGCGACAGCACGGCGCCGACCACGATGGACACGCCCAGCACCACGACCACGGCGGAGCTGCTGTTCAGCAGCGTCTGGGCGGGGCGGTGGAAGACTTCGGCGTTGGCGCTGCCCAGCGTCAGCGCGTACAGCGTCGACAGGGTGGCCAGCACCATGGCGCGGTCGGTTACGGCGCCCGAGGCGCGCATGTCGGTGATCACGCGCGACAGCACCAGCGGCGAGGCGGCCATGGCCACCATGGCGATGGCGCCGGCCACATCGGCCGGCGTGTCCAGCCAGCGCAGCAGCCACAGCACGGAAAAATAAGTCAGCGCGGCTTCGGCAATGCTTTGCACCAGCACCATGGGGTTGTGGCGGAACCAGCGCAGGGGAATGCGGCCGCCGCATTCGAACAGCACGACGGAAACGCCCAGCTCCAGCAGGAACAGGCTGATGCCTTGCAGCGGCCAGGGCGCGCCGCTGAAGCCGGCGAAGCCGATCACGGCGCCGACCGCGGAATAGCCGACCACCTTGGGCAGGCCCAGATAGCGCTGGCACAGCGAGCCGCCGATGGTGGCCAGGGCCAGCAGCAGCGACCATTGCAAGGTCACCAGGCCGGCGGACGGGCGCAGCCATTGCGACCAGAAGCCTGTGAAAACATCCATTGATTTTTTCTCCTTTCGGTCAGTGCCGTTGCCCGCCGCCGTGCTGGGGCCTGGCGGGAAACTGCTTGGCGACTCTACCGCGCTACCGCCTCAGGCCGTGCAGGACAAGTGCCCACATGCTGGCACCGCCGTGCGAGCGGGGGGCGCCGGTAGACGCAGCAGAGCACTCAGAAAAAATGACACCCGCCGTCGCCGGGCCGCACCTCGGCGGCCCCCCCCAAGGCGGCGACGGCCCGCGTAGGGGCAGCGGCTACGCGCAGCGAGCAAGCGTGGGGGCCACATTCCTATGGCTTGAAAAAGCTCAGCGGCGCATGGCGCAGGCGTGCGCGTATGGCTCGGTAGATGCGGGTCCGGTCCACGCCGCTGACGTTGTGCGCGCGCAAGGCCAGGCGAAACGCCAGCAGGAAGCTGACGATGACATTGAGCGCGCCATTGAACGGCAGCATGGCCATGGCCCACCAGAATGCGCTGTTGTGCAGCACTTCCATGCCCAGGGTGGTGCTGGCCACGCCGATCTGGCCGGCAGACAGCGTCACGTGGCGCACTTCCAGGCCCAGGCCGAAAAAGCTGGCGAAAGCCGGCACCAGGCCCAGCATCAGGCCCAGCGAAATATTGGCCGCAAAGCCCGAGATGTTCTTGCGCAGGAAGTGGCCCCAGCGGTCCGCGCGCTCATCGCCCAGAAAGCCCGTGATGCTGGGGTTGTAGCGGATCACCGACTCCATGCGCAGCAGCACAAAAGCGTTTTCCACCCAGCCCGCGATCAGGCTGCTGGCAAACAGCAGCACGCCGGTGAAGGCCGCGAACAGCACGGACGGGCCCAGCAGACTCAGGGAATCGAGCACCTGGTTGGCGTGCGCCACATCCAGCGGCGGGTGGCCAAAGGCCTGCAGGAACAGCCAGGACAGCCCCAGCGCGACCGGCAGCACCAGCAGCACGTTGCCCAGAATGGCCGCGACCTGGGAGCGCGTGAGATTGGCGACTTCGCTGACGAAGTCTTCCACGGCATCCTGGTCCTGCAAGTCCTTGAGTTTGGCGGCCATGGCCGGCGCCGTCATCGCGGGCTGCTTGGTGGCCACGGTGAAGTGCAGCATCTGGATCAGCACAAAGCTGAGCGCGTAATTGATGCCCGATATCAGCCCGCTCCAGAACGCCGACAGGGCCAGTGCCGCAATGGCGAACTTGAGCAAGGTGGTCACGGCCATCACCGTGCCGCCGCCCGCGGCTTTGCCGACCATTGCGCGGTACTCGGACGCATTGCGCGTGATGTAGTGCTCGCCGGTCTCGGCGCTGCGCTCGGTCACTTTGGCGGCCAGCAGCGAGGAATTGGCGGAAAACAAGGCGCGCACGCTGCGCCGCTCCGCGGCCACGGTCACCAGGTGGGCGAGCAGCGGCGCGGCTTCGGCGGCCGGCCGGTCGGATGCGAGGCAGTCCAGCAGCCGGCGCACGCGCACGATGCGCTCGCGCAGCTGGCGCAGCCGGAACACCAGGCCGACGGAAATGCCTTCGGATTCGAAATGCGAATAGACCGTGGCCGTGGCCGCGCGGCAGGCATCGAGCCGCTCGCGCAGGCGCTGCTCGGCGGCCTCCAGGCGATCGGGCGTGCGCAGCGCGAGCAGGACTTCGACGCGCAGGTTTTCCACGTCGTGGATCAGCGCATGGAAGGGCTGGGAGTCGCGCGCGCTCTCGCTCATGCGCAGGCGCAACTCGGGCGAAAAGCCCGTGGACAGGATCTGGCCGGCGCAATAGGTGATGGCGCTGAGCAGCGTCTGCTGCCAGTACGAGGGGCCGTCCTGGGGCGGGGACACCAGCAGTCGCAGGCGCAGCAACAGGGCGCTGTCCAGCGCGTTGAGCCAGCGGGCGTCGAATTCGTCGGGCAGCGCCAGCATGAACAGCTCGGACGCGTCTATGGTCTCGGGGCTCGACGGCAGCAGCTTGTAGCGCAGGCGTACGTTCAGCTCGCTGAAAAATGCGGTGCGTGGCGCGAAGCCGAAGTCGGCCAGCAAGGTGGTGAGATCCACGGTTTCGATGAAGCGCGCCCACCAGGCTTGGATGCGGGCCAGGGCGTCGGGGTCGGCTTCCAGCGCATCGAGGAACTGGCGCACGCGGGCCACGGCCTCGTCGGTCGAGGGGGCGGGTGCGCGCACCCACTGAAGCATGTGAATCAGCCAGAGATGGCGGTGGGCCAGATCGGCCTGGGGGTCGAGCTCGACCAGAAGGCGGGGAAGATCGTAGACGCTTCGCTTCATTCAGTGCAGTATGCGGTCGCTCAAGGGGCGGGAACTGGCGCCGGGCTCGAATGCTTCGAGCACGAACAAGGGGATGGGGGCGGTAAAGGATTCGCCCTGCTCGTTCACGCACAGGTAGCTGCCGTGCATGGTGCCGCTGGGGGTGCGCAGCTGGCAGCCGCTGCTGTACTGGAAGGCTTCGCCGGGCTGGAGCAGCGGCTGGTGGCCGATGACGCCCAGTCCCTTCACCTCCTCGGTATGGCCGTTGCTGTCACTGATGATCCAGTGGCGGGCAATCAACTGCGCGGGCGCATGGCCCGCGTTGGTGACGGTGATGGTGTATGCAAAGCGGAATACGCCAGCTTCCGGAGCAGACTGCTCCGGCAGGTATTCGGGCTGCACTTCAATCTGAAAGTCGTTGGTCGGCATGGTGCAATACTAACTGCGACAATTGACAAATGAGCCGCACCTTCCGTATCGCCCCCTCGATTCTGTCCGCCGACTTCGCCTGCTTGGGTGACGAAGTCCGCAGCGTCATAGCTGCCGGAGCAGACTGGATCCACTTCGACGTCATGGACAACCATTACGTTCCCAACCTGACTTTCGGCCCCATGATCTGTGAGGCTTTGAAGCCCCACGCCAAGACGGCCGAAGGCGTCGCCGTACCCATCGACGTGCACCTGATGGTGCAGCCCGTCGATGCCCTGGCCCAGGCTTTCGCCCAGGCTGGCGCCGACTACATCAGCTTCCACCCCGACGCTTCGGGCCATGTGCACCGCAGCGTGCAGGCCATCAAGTCGCACGGCTGCAAGGCCGGCCTGGTGTTCAATCCCGCGTCTTCGCTCGAAGTGCTGGACTGGATGATCGACGACATCGACCTGATCCTGCTGATGAGCGTCAACCCCGGTTTCGGCGGCCAGAGCTTCATCGACAGCACCTTCCGCAAGATCGAAGAAGCGCGCAAGCGCATCGAAGCTTCGGGCAAGGACATCCGTCTGGAAGTCGACGGCGGCATCAAGGGCGAGAACATCCGCCGCGTCGCCGACGCCGGTGCCGATACCTTTGTCGCTGGCAGTGCGATCTTCGGCAAGCCCGACTACCGCGCCGTGATCGACGGCATGCGTTCGGCCCTGGCCTGATGTCTTCCGCCCGGCGACACGCCGGGCAGGGCGGCTGGCGATAATCGCCAACCGCCATTTTTTTGCTGCCCGCCATGCTTTTGACCCATCCCGCCCTTCGCTCCTTCAACTTCGACGCCGCCATCGTGGATCTGGACGGCACCATGGTCGATACGCTGGGCGACTTCAGCGCCGCGCTCAACGGCATGCTCGCCGACCTCCAGCTGCCGGTGATCGCCGCGGCGGCTATCGAAGCCATGGTGGGCAAGGGCTCGGAGCATCTGATCCGCAGCGTGCTGGCGCATGTACAGGTATCCGATATCGAAGCGATCTATCCCCAGGCCTGGGAGCGTTACCAGCACCATTACCTGGCGATCAACGGCCAGTACGCCGAGGTCTACGACGGCGTGCGCGAAGGGCTCGAGGGCTTGCGCGCCCAGGGTCTGCGCCTGGCCTGCCTGACCAACAAGCCGCTGGCCTTTGCCCGGCCGCTGCTGGCTGCCAAGGGCCTGGACGACCTGTTCGAGCATGTGTTCGGCGGCGACTCGTTCGAGCGCAAGAAACCCGACCCGCTGCCCCTGCTCAAGACCTGCGAAGCGCTGGGCACGGCGCCGGCGCGCACGCTGATGATTGGCGACTCGAGCAACGACGCCCGGGCCGCGCGCGCCGCGGGCTGCCCCGTGGCGCTGGTCAGCTACGGCTACAACCACGGCGAGCCGGTGCAGGCCGTCGATGCCGACGCCTGCATCGCCAGTCTGCAGGAATTGACGGCTGTGCCGGCCTTCTTGAACGCCTGAAGACCCCAGGCCCAAAATCGTTTGCTACACTTTGCGCCATGTTCATTCACCGCACGTTCATTGCAGGTTGTAAAGACCGGGGAGCCTGGCCCTGGCGCAAGCCTACGCACTCGAACGTTTGATGGCACCTGGGGCACGACCCAGCGTGCACCCGTGGCCCTTATCGGGCCGTTAGATTGAACTGCGGCCGCCGCCGTTTTCCGAACCTTCTTCACGGAAACCGCCTGCCGCCCCCGAGCTGGGAGCTCTGTCTGTGATCACAGAACTGGAATTCAAAAGCCTTGCCTCGCAAGGCTTCAACCGCATCCCCCTGATGGTCGAAGCCTTTGCCGACCTCGAAACCCCGCTGTCGCTGTACCTCAAGCTGGCCCACGCCCAGGGCGACGGCAAGTACAGCTTTTTGCTGGAATCCGTGGTCGGCGGCGAACGCTTCGGCCGCTACAGCTTCATCGGCCTGCCCGCGCGCAGCCTGTTGCGCTCCAGCGGCTTTGGCGACGCCGCCACCACCGAAGTGGTGACCGACGGCAAGGTGGTCGAAACCCATGGCGGCAATCCGCTGGACTTCATTGCCGCTTACCAGCAGCGTTTCAAGGTGGCGCTCACGCCCGGCATGCCGCGGTTTTGCGGCGGCCTGGCCGGCTATTTCGGCTACGACGCCGTGCGCTACATCGAGAAAAAACTCGAGAACTCCTGCCCGCCCGACGACCTGGGCTGCCCCGACATCCTGCTGCTGCAGTGCGAGGAAGTCGCGGTCATCGACAACCTGTCGGGCAAGCTGTATTTGATCGTCTATGCCGACCCGGCCCAGCCCGAAGCCTATTCGCGCGGCAAGAAACGCCTGCGCGAGCTCAAGGAGCAGCTGCGCTACTCGGTCAGCGCGCCCCAGCTCAAGGCCAGCGAAAGCCACCCGGCCCAGCGCAGCTTTGCCAAGGCCGACTACATCGCCGCGGTGGAGCAGGCCAAGGAGATGATCGCCGCGGGCGACTTCATGCAGGTCCAGGTGGGCCAGCGCATCCACAAGCGCTACACCCAGAGCCCGTTGAGCCTGTACCGCGCGCTGCGCTCGCTCAATCCCAGCCCCTACATGTACTACTACCACTTTGGAGATTTCCATGTGGTGGGGGCCAGCCCGGAAATCCTGGTGCGCCAGGAAAAGACGCCAGAAGGCCAGAAGATCACCATCCGCCCGCTGGCCGGCACGCGCCCGCGCGGCGCCACGCCCGAGGCCGACAAGGCCACGGAAGTCGAGTTGATCAACGATCCCAAGGAACGTGCCGAGCACGTGATGCTGATCGATCTGGCGCGCAACGACATCGGCCGCATCGCGCGCACCGGCAGCGTGAAAGTCACCGAAGCGTTCTCGGTGGAGCGCTACAGCCATGTGATGCACATCGTCAGCAATGTCGAAGGCCTGCTCAATGACGGCATGACCAGCATGGACGTGCTCAAGGCGACGTTCCCCGCGGGCACGCTGACCGGCGCGCCCAAGGTGCATGCGATGGAAATCATCGATCAGCTCGAACCCGTCAAGCGCGGCATCTACGGCGGCGCCTGCGGCTACCTGAGCTTTGCCGGCGACATGGACGTGGCGATCGCGATCCGCACCGGCGTGATCAAGGACGGCGTGCTGTACGTGCAGGCCGCGGCCGGCGTGGTGGCCGACTCCATTCCCGAGATGGAATGGCGCGAAACCGAACACAAGGCGCGGGCCCTGCTGCGTGCCGCTGAATTGGTAGAGGAAGGACTGGAATGAGCCGCGCAATCGACAAGGTGCCCCATTGCACCACCATGGAGGAAGTGCGCCAGGGCGTGAACGCCCTCGACGACATCCTCGTGCCGCTGCTGGTGACGCGCAGCGGCTTCATGACCCAGGCGGCGCGCGTGAAGAACGACCCGCAGTTGGTGCGCGACGAAGACCGCATCCAGACCATCGTCGACCGCGTGCGTGCACAGGCCGCGGCCGAGGGCGGCAGCCCCGAGCTGATGGAGCAGCTGTACCGCGCGATGATGGAGCTGTTCATCGCCTACGAACACCAGGAACTGGCGCGCCTGCGCGCCGCCGGCCTGGCCCCCAAGACCGACAAGGAGTGATGCCATGAAACTCCTGATGATCGACAACTACGACAGCTTCACCTACAACATCGTCCAGTACTTTGGCGAGTTGGGTGCCGATGTCAGCGTGGTGCGCAATGACGAGATCACGCTCGAGGAACTCGCGCAACGCATGCAGGCCCAAGGCATAGAGCGGCTGGTGGTTTCGCCCGGTCCCTGTTCGCCGGCCGAAGCCGGAATTTCCGTCGCCGCCATCCAGCACTTCGCGGGCAAGCTGCCCATTCTGGGGGTCTGCCTGGGCCACCAGAGCATTGGCGCGGCGATGGGCGGGCGCATCATCCGCGCCCAGCAGCAAATGCACGGCAAGACCAGCGTGATCACCACCACCCAGACGGGGGTGTTCGCCGATCTGCCCCGGCAGTTCACCGTCAACCGCTACCACTCGCTGGTCATAGAGCGCGCCAGCCTGCCCGCGGTGCTGGAAATCACCGCCACCAGCGAAGACGGTGAAATCCAGGGCGTGCGCCACCGCGAGCTGCCCATCCAGGGCGTGCAATTCCACCCGGAAAGCATTCTGACCGAGCACGGCCACGCCATGCTGCGCAACTTCCTGGAACAAAAAGCCTAAGCCTTGTGAGCCCCGCGCCGGCAGGCCCCGTCCTGCCGGTCCGCGCCGCTTGCGCCACCCCTTTTCAGAGCTCCCATGACACAGATCACCCCCCAGGAAGCGCTGCAGCGCACCATCGAGCATCGCGAAATCTTCCACGACGAAATGCTGCACCTGATGCGCATGATCATGGGCGGCGAGATGTCGCCCGTGATGACGGCGGCCATCGTCACCGGCCTGCGCGTGAAGAAGGAAACCATTGGCGAAATCACGGCCGCGGCCCAGGTCATGCGCGAGTTTTCGCTGCGCGTGCCGGTGGCCGACACCACCCATCTGGTGGACATCGTCGGCACGGGCGGCGACGGCGCCAACACCTTCAATATCTCCACCTGCTCGATCTTCGTCATCGCCGCGGGCGGCGGCAAGGTCAGCAAGCATGGCGGGCGCAGCGTCTCTAGCAAGAGCGGCAGCGCCGACGCGATGGAAGCCCTGGGCGTCAACCTCAACCTGTCGCCCGAAGCCATTGCCGAGTGCATTGCCGACGTCGGCATAGGTTTCATGTTCGCGCCCAACCACCACCCGGCGATGAAGAACGTCGCCGCCGTGCGCAAGGAGCTGGGCGTGCGCACCATCTTCAACATCCTGGGCCCGCTCACCAACCCGGCCAGCGCGCCCAACATCCTCATGGGCGTGTTCCATGAAGACCTGGTAGGCATCCAGGTGCGGGCATTGCAACGCCTGGGCGCGGAGCACGCGCTGGTGGTCTACGGCCGCGACGGCCTGGACGAAATCAGCCTGGGCGCGGGCACGCTGGTCGGCGAGCTCAAGAACGGCGCCGTGCACGAGTACGAAATCCATCCCGAAGACTTCGGCCTGCAGATGGCCAGCACGCGCTCGCTGAAAGTGGACAATCCCGAGCAGTCCAAGGCCATGCTGCTGGAAGTGCTGCAAGGCGCCAAAGGCCCGGCGCGCGATATCGTCTGCCTGAACGCGGGCGCGGCGCTGTATGCGGCGAACGTGGTGCCCAGCATCGCCGCCGGCCTGCTGCGCGCGCAGCAGGTGATCGACAGCGGCGCGGCGCTGGCCAAGCTGCAGCAGCTGGTGCTGAAGTCCCAGGCCCTGAGCGCCAAGGCATGAGCCTGCTCGATGCCCCGATCTGGCAGGACAGCGGCACCTGGATTGCCTTGGGTGTTTCGCTGCTGTTCCTGCTGGTGGGGCTGGCCGTGCACCTGGTGATACGCCGCGTGCTGCGTGCCCCGGCGCCCGATGCGCCCTGAATTTTTTGAACCTGATACCGAAAGCTTCCCATGTCCGACATCCTGAACAAGATCGTGGCGGTCAAGCGCGAAGAACTCGCCGCTGCCCAGAAACGCATGCCGCTGGCCGACATGCGCCGCGATGCCGAAAGCCGCGTGCTGACGCGCGATTTCGAAGGCGCGCTGCGCGCAAAGATCGCCAAGGGCCAGGCGGCCGTGATCGCTGAAGTCAAGAAAGCCAGCCCGTCCAAGGGCGTGATCCGCGCCGATTTCATTCCCGCCGACATCGCCCAGAGCTATGCCGACGGCGACGGCAAGGTGAGCGCGGCCTGCCTGTCGGTGCTGACCGACAAGCAGTTCTTCCAGGGCAGCGTGGACTTCCTCAAGCAGGCCCGCGCCAGCTGCCTGCTGCCGGTGCTGCGCAAGGACTTTCTGATCGACCCCTATCAGGTCTACGAATCGCGCGCCATGGGCGCCGACTGCGTGCTGCTGATCGCGGCCTGCCTGGAAGACGGTCTGATGGCCGAAATGGAAGCCGTGGCGCGCAGCCTGGACATGGCGGTGCTGGTCGAAGTGCACGATGGCGCCGAACTCGAGCGCGCGCTGCGCCTGAAGACCGCGCTGCTGGGCATCAACAACCGCAATCTGCGCACCTTCGAAGTCAGCCTGCAGACCACGCTGGAGCTGCAAAAGCAGGTGCCGGCCGACAAGCTGCTGGTCACCGAATCGGGCATTCTGACCCCTGCCGACGTGAAGCTGCTGCGCGGCGCGGGCGTGAATGCTTTCCTGGTCGGCGAAGCCTTCATGCGCGCCGATGACCCGGGCCTGGCATTGGCCCAGCTGTTCAGCTGAAGCGTTTTCCGACCGAGGCCCGCATGCAGACCACGATGGATTTCGCCGATGCTGGCGAGCCAGCATCCCAGCTGTGCACGGCCAACCCGGCCGACTGGCCGGTAGCGTCCGGCTGGCAGTCGCTGGTCGACGATTTCTTTGCCAGCGCCAAAGGCCAGCAATTGCTGGCCTTCCTGCAGGCAAGGATGGATGCGGGTGCGGTGATTTTCCCGCCCCAGCCGCTGCGCGCGTTGGAGCTCACGCCGCCCGAAGCCGTGCGCGTGGTCATCCTGGGCCAGGACCCGTACCACGGCCGCGGCCAGGCCGAAGGGCTGGCGTTCTCGGTCGCGCCCGGCGTGCGGCTGCCGCCTTCGCTGCGCAACATCTTCAAGGAAATGCAGCGCGACCCGGGCACACCGCCGCCGGCCTGGCCCGTGCCCGGCGGCAGTCTGGTGGATTGGGCCCGCGAAGGCGTGTTGCTGCTCAACACCTGCCTCACGGTCGAGGAGGGCTTGCCCGCAAGCCACAGCCAGCGCGGCTGGGAGGCGCTGACCGATGCCGTCATCCGCCAGGTGGCCGAAGGCCCGCACCCCGTGGTGTTCATGCTCTGGGGCAGCCACGCCCAGACCAAGCAGGCCTTGATTCCCGCGGACCGCGGCCATCTGGTGCTGACCAGCAACCATCCTTCCCCCCTGTCGGCGCTGCGCCCGCCCCAGCCCTTCATCGGCAACGGGCACTTCGGCCTGGCGCAGGCGTTTCGCGAAGCGCAGGGCGCGGGGGAATAGCCAGGGCGGCCCAAGCCGCGCAGCGGCTCAGGGGAGGGCTATCGTGAACAACGTAGGCTCAACCAGAGACTGCCCATGCCGCATAACACGACGCCGGCCATGCCCAGCAGCGACCATTGGTCCGGCACCTGGCCGAAGAACAGCCAGCCCATGGCCATGGCAAAGCCGATCTGGCTGTAGAGAAAAGGCGAGATCGTGGCCGGCGAGGCCCGGCGGTAAGCCTGCAGCAGCAGCAAATGGCCGACACCGCTGCACACCCCCATGACCAGCACGGCGACCCACAGCTGCCAGGCGTCCACGCTTTGCCAGAACCAGGGCAGCAAGGGGGTGGACAGCAGCAGCGGTAGCCAGGTGGTGTAGAGCTGGGTGGTGGAGGGCTCGTCCAGCCGCGCCAGGCGGCTGCCCAGCAACTGGTAGCCCGTGCCGCAGACCAGCAGCGCCACGGGCAGCAGGACGCGCCAGCCCAGCGGCTGGTCGCTGCTCTCGGGGCGCACGATGAGCACCACGCAGGCCAGGCCTATGAGCAGCAAGGCCAGGCGCGCAGGGCCTATGCGTTCCTTGAACAGCCAGGAGGAGGCGAGCACGATCAGCAGCGGGCTGGCCGACCAGATGGCGGTGAAGTTGCCCAAGGGCATGCTCTGGATGCAGAAGAAGGCAATGCAGGACGTCAGCACGCCGAACGCCGCGCGGCTGAGCTGAAAGCGCGGGTGCTCGGTGCGCAGCGCCGCCCAGCCGCGGCGCGGCAACACCAGGGCCGCGGTGACCAGGGCCTGGGCCATGTAACGCAGCCAGACCACCAGCAGCATGGGCAAGGCCTGGCCGCTGAACTTGGTGGCGCTGTCGAGTAGCGCAAACAAGGCGCAGGCCCCCAGCGTCAGAGCGATGCCCGCAAGCGCCGAACGCGCCGCCGGGGCAAGCCCCGCAAACCAGGAGGACATGGCGCCCGCCTCTTTCTTGAAAAATCCGCCTGACTGACGGTGTGCTGGTCCGGGGGGCTGGCTTCAGCGCTGGCGCTCGAGCAGCATCGAGTCGCCGTAGCTGAAGAAGCGGTAGTGGTGGGCGATGGCCTGGCGGTACAAATCCATCACCTGATCGTAGCCGGCCAGCGCGCTGACCAGCATCATCAGCGTGCTTTTGGGCAGGTGGAAGTTGGTCACCAGCAAGTCCACCACCTGGAAGGCAAAGCCGGGGGTGATGAAGATGTTGGTATCGCCCTGGGTGCGGCCGCTCTGGGCCCAGGATTCGAGCGTGCGCACGGTGGTCGTGCCCACGGCGATCACGCGTCCGCCGCGCTGGCGGCAGCGCTCGAGCGCGGCCAGCGTGGCCAGCGGAATGTCGTACCACTCGCTGTGCATCTGGTGCTCGGAGAGGTCTTCGGTCTTGACCGGCTGGAAGGTGCCCGCGCCCACATGCAGGGTGACGCTGGCGCGCTCCACGCCGCGTTCGGCCAGGCGGGCCAGTACGGCTTCGTCAAAGTGCAGCGCGGCCGTGGGCGCGGCCACGGCGCCGGGCTTGCTGGCGAACACGGTCTGGTAGCGCTGGCTGTCCTCGGCCGCATCGGGGTCGTCGCCTTCGGACTGCTGGCGCTCGATGTAGGGCGGCAGGGGCAGGTGGCCGTGGCGCTCCATCAACTCGTAAGGCGTTTCGCCGGCCGGGCCTTGCAGCTGGAAGCGAAACAGCGGGCCGTTTTCGTCGGGCCAGCGGCCCAGCAGGACGGCGTCGAAACCGCCGCGGCGCAGGCCGCCGCACATGTGGATGCGGGCGCCGGGCAGGGGCTTCTTGCTGACGCGCATATGGGCCACGATTTCGCCGTCTTCGAGCACCCGCTCGATCAGCAGTTCGAGCTTGCCGCCGCTGGCTTTTTCACCGAACAGCCGGGCCTTGAGCACGCGCGTGTCGTTGAAGACCAGCAGATCGCCGGCGTTGAGCAGCTCGGGCAATTCGCGGAAGATGCGGTGCACGGACGGCGAGCTGCGGCCGTCGAGCAGGCGCGAGGCGCTGCGTTCGGGCGTGGGGTGCTGGGCAATCAGGGATTCGGGAAGCTCAAAATCGAAATCGCTGAGCGTGAAGGCGCGGAGACTGGAAGGCATGCAGTTCTTGAGGGCCGGACAGGCCCGTTCCAAGGGTCAAAAAAGGAGCCGGAATTGTCGCAAATAAAAGCCGTCAGCGTGGCCCCTGTTGTCTTTGCCGGCCCGATGCTCAGGCGCTGACGGCGGCCTCGGCCTCGGCCTCGGCTGCGGCGCTGGCCGGGCTGGCCGCGGTGCCGCGCCACAGCACATCGATGTCGTCGAAAGGCCAGTCGGTCGGGTCTTCGTGCGTGACGATGCGGTCGTGGCAACTGAACGCGGACAGGTCGAGAATCTCCGGCGTGATCCGCTGCTGTGGCCTGATGGCGTAAAACACTTTCACGCGCGGCGCGAGCAGCGAGACGCCCGAAGGCTCGATCACCACGGCCAGATGTTCGGACTGCAGCCGCACCAGCGAACCCACGGGGTAGATGCCCACGGTTTGCACAAAGGCCTCGAACAGCTTGCGGTCCAGGTGGTTGCGGCTCCATTGCGCCATGCGGCGCACGGCTTCGGCCGGAGGCCAGCCGCGCTTGTAGGGGCGGTCGGACGTGACGGCGTCGTAGATGTCGCAAATCGCCGTCATGCGGGCCAGCAAGGGGATGTTGCTGCCCTCCAGCTTGTGGGGGTAGCCCGTGCCGTCGATTTTTTCATGGTGGTAGAGGCAGGCCTCGCGCACGGCGGGGTCGATGTCCATGGCTTGCAGCATCTGCCAGCCCCGCTCGGGATGGGTGCGGATATGGGCAAACTCCTTGGCGTCCAGCGGTCCGGGCTTGTTGAGCACGGCAGGGGAAATGCTGGCCTTGCCCAGGTCGTGCAGCAGCCCCGCGAGCGCGGCCTTGCGCACGCTGTGGTCGTCCAGGCCCAGGCGCCGGGCCAGCGCGCCCATCAGCGCGGAAACGGCCAGGCAATGCAAATAAGTGTACTGGTCGGCGTTCTTCAGGCGCACCAGGCTGGGCAGTGCGCTGGGGTTGCGTTCTATGGAGTCGGTGATGTCCTCGACCAGGCGGTAAACCGTGTGGATGTCGACGGCCTCGCCATCGCGGGCGTTGGAAAACAGCTGGGTGATCGCCGGATGGGCGCGCTGGCACAGGCTGGCTGCATGGTGCAGTTCGGCCCCCATGCTGCTGGCCGTCGTGCCCAGCGCCGAGCGCGGGCGTTCGGTGGGCGTGGGCGGCTGGCTGGCAAAGGTTTCGGCATCGGGGTCGTAAACCACGCAGGGCACGCCCGCGGGGACATCGAGGCCTTTGCGGGCATCGATCCACACTTCCTGGATGAAGCCGCTGTGCAGCTTGGCCAGATCTTCGGGCGTCTTGATCAGAAAACGGGTGCGCCAAAACGGGTGATCCATCCAGGAGCCGCAAAATTCGTGCAGGTACATGCCCTGCGAGAGGTGCTGGACATTGAGGCGCTTGAGCATGGGAAGCAGGGCGTGAAAGGTAACCTGACGAAATTGACCTGCGCATGGTAGCCTTTTTGCTGCCCTCGCCCCATGGCCCTGTTCTTTTGCCGACCGAGACCCTTTGCTACCCATGCCTGCCCCGCCTTCCGCCCCGTCCAAAGCCCCCATCAGCGCCGCGCAAAAGGCGCTGCTCAAACTCGGGTTGACGCGGGATATCGACCTGGCGCTGCACCTGCCCTTGCGCTACGAGGATGAAACGCGGATCACGCCGCTGCGCAACGCGCGCGACGGCGCCATGGTGCAGATCGAGGCCACGGTGACGTCCTGCGAAGTGCAGCTGCGCCCGCGCCGCCAGCTGGTGGCCCATGTGGACGACGGCACCGGCGAGTGCGAGCTGCGCTTTTTCAGCTTCTACCCCTCGCACCAGAAAGCCCTGGCCGTGGGCGCGCGCCTGCGCATTCGCGGCGAAATCAAGGGCGGTTTCTGGGGGCGCCAGATGATGCACCCGGCGTTTCGTCCGGCCGGCGGCGAGCTGCCCGGCGCGTTGACGCCGGTCTATCCCACGGTCGCCGGGCTGTCGCAGCCCTATCTGCGCCGCGCCATTGCCACGGCCTTGCTGCGCGCCGATCTGAGCGACACCTTGCCGCCCAGGGCCGCGCCGCCGGTGCAGCAGACCTGGAGCGCGCAGGGACTGCAGCCCCTGTACAGCCTGCAGGCAGCCCTGCGCTTTCTGCACAACCCTACGCCTGATGTGGCCTTGGCCACGCTGGAAGACCACAGCCACCCCGCCTGGCAACGCCTCAAGGCCGAGGAACTGCTGGCCCAGCAGCTGTCGCAATACCAGTCCAAGCGCGAACGCGCCCGGCTGCGTGCGCCGGCGCTGGCGCTGCCCGCGGGTGCGCCCGGCGAGGTGCCGCTCGATGCCCAGTTCCTGGCCCAGTTGCCGTTCGGCCTGACGCGTGCCCAGCAGCGCGTGTGCGCCGAGATCGCGGCCGACATGGCGCGACCCGTGCCCATGCACCGCCTGCTGCAGGGCGATGTGGGCTCGGGCAAGACCGTGGTCGCGGCGCTGTCGGCCGTGACCTGCATTGCCGCGGGCTGGCAGTGCGCGCTGATGGCGCCGACTGAAATCCTCGCCGAGCAGCATTTCGGCAAGCTGGTCGGCTGGCTGGAAAAAATTCTCGAACCCCTGGGCAAGAAAGTGGCCTGGCTGTCGGGCGCGCAGAAGAAGAAGCAGCGCACGGCCATGCTCGAACTCGTGGCCAGCGGTGAAGCCGCCCTGGTGGTCGGCACGCATGCGGTGATCCAGGAGCAGGTGCAGTTCAAGAATCTGGCCCTGGCCGTGATCGACGAGCAGCACCGGTTTGGCGTGGCGCAGCGCCTGGCCTTGCGGCAGAAACTCGCCCACACCGGGCTCGAGCCGCACATGCTGATGATGAGCGCCACGCCCATTCCGCGCACACTGGCCATGAGCTATTACGCCGATCTCGACGTCTCGACCATCGACGAATTGCCTCCCGGTCGCACGCCCATCGTCACCAAGCTGATCGCCGACAGCCGGCGGGACGAAGTCATAGAGCGCATCGCGGCCCAGGTGGCGTCGGGACGCCAGGTCTACTGGGTCTGCCCGTTGATCGAGGAGAGCGAGGCCCTGGATTTGTCCAACGCCACCGCGACCCACGCCGACCTGAGCGAGGCACTGCCCGGAGTGATGGTCGGTCTGCTGCATTCGCGCATGCCCACGGCCGAGAAGAAGGCGGTGATGGAGTTGTTCACCGCGGGCGTGATGGGCGTGCTGGTCAGCACCACGGTGATCGAAGTCGGCGTGGATGTGCCCAATGCCTCGTTGATGGTGATCGAGCATTCCGAGCGCTTCGGCCTGAGCCAGCTGCACCAGCTGCGCGGCCGCGTGGGCCGGGGCGCGGCCGCGTCGGCCTGTGTGCTGTTGTACGCGGTGGGCGACAACGGCAAGCTGGGCGAGACCGCCAAGGAGCGCCTGCGCGCCATGGCCGAAACCAACGACGGCTTCGAGATCGCACGCCGGGATCTGGAGATCCGCGGGCCCGGCGAGTTCCTGGGCGCGCGCCAGTCCGGCGCGGCCATGCTGCGTTTTGCCGATCTGGCCACCGATACGCACTTGCTGGACTGGGCACGAGAGATCGCGCCGCGCATGCTGGACCAGTTCCCCGACCTGGCGCAGCGCCATGTGGCCCGCTGGCTGGGCGGCAAGGCGGAATACCTCAAGGCTTAGGATTCGCGGGCGTTTCCCGGTACGAGAGATCGCGCCGCGCCATGGGGCCTGCCGATCAAAGCGGAGTATCTTAAAGCGAAGTATTCCGCAGATGTATCAAATTGAATCCAACCCTGCTCAGTTCCGGGGAAGGGTAGGGTGATAGTTATATTGTTTCAAAGTGCCGCGACAATAGATGTCCCGCCTGGCCCATAATCAAAAATACATGACCCTCACTGAACTCAAGTACATCGTTGCCGTGGCTCGCGAGAAGCATTTCGGGCACGCTGCTGAAGCCTGTTATGTGTCGCAACCTACGCTGTCGGTGGCTATCAAAAAGCTCGAAGAAGAGCTGGATGTCAAGCTGTTCGAGCGCAGCGCGGGCGAGGTGTCGGTGACGCCTCTGGGCGAGGAAATCGTGCGCCAGGCGCAAAGCGTGCTGGAGCAGGCCGCGGCCATCAAGGAAATCGCCAAGCGCGGCAAGGATCCGCTGGCCGGCGCCTTGACCCTGGGCGTGATCTACACCATCGGCCCCTATCTGCTGCCCGAGCTGGTGCGCAACGCCATCCAGCGCACGCCGCAGATGCCGTTGATGCTGCAGGAGAACTTCACCGTCAAGCTGCTGGAAATGCTGCGCACCGGCGAAATCGACTGCGCCATCGTGGCCGAACCTTTTCCCGACACGGGCCTGGCGACGGCGCTGCTGTACGACGAGCCGTTCATGGCCGCCGTGCCAAGCAACCACCCGCTGGCCAAGCAGGAGTCGGTGTCCACCATCGAGCTCAAGAACGAAACCATGCTGCTGCTGGGTTCGGGCCACTGCTTTCGCGACCATGTGCTCGAAGTCTGTCCCGAATTCGCGCGCTATGCGAGCAATGCCGAAGGCATTCGCCGCACCTTTGAAGGTTCGTCGCTGGAGACCATCAAGCACATGGTGGCAGCCGGCATGGGCGTGACCCTGGTGCCGCGCCTGTCGGTGCCGCGCGATGCGCTGGAAACCCATGTGCGCCGCCGCAAGAACGACGAGCCGCACATCCGTTACCTGCCGATCCGCGAAGCCGACGGCGTGCCTACCCCCAGCCGCCGCGTGGTGCTGGTCTGGCGCCGCAGCTTCACGCGTTACGAGGCAATTGCCGCCTTGCGCAACGCGGTCTACGCCTGCACCCTGCCCGGAGTGCAGCGACTGTCCTGACGCGCATCTCCAGTTCTCGGCCTACGGCATGGCCAGACTGGGTTGCGCTACATTGAAGCGGGCCGTGCAGGCCTGTCCCGGGCCGGTGGCATTCCTGCCCTGGCCGCCCGCACCCGCGCTGCGTGGGCGCGGTGCATACCTCCTATGCCACCTACTAACGCTGCCGTGAACTCCGCTGTCCCGTCCTTGCCTCCCTCGCCGCCGCCGCGCTCGCGGCTGTCGCTGTATCTTGATCTCATCCGCTGGAACCGCCCCGCGGGCTGGCTGGTGCTGGTCTGGCCGACGCTGGCCGCGCTGTGGGTCGCCGCTGACGGCTTTCCGGGCTGGCATCTGCTGGCGGTGTTCCTGCTGGGCACGCCGCTGATGCGCAGCGCGGGCTGCTGCATCAACGACATCGCCGACCGCGACTTCGACAAGCATGTCAAGCGCACCACGCTGCGTCCCATCACTTCGGGCCAGGTCTCGGTCAAGGAGGCCGTGGTCGTCGGCGTTGTGCTGGCGCTGGTGTCCCTGGGCCTGGTGCTGAGCACGCGCTGGGAGGCCGTGGCCTGGTCGGTGCCGGCCGTGCTGTTCACCATCCTGTACCCGTTCACCAAGCGCTTTTTCTCCATGCCCCAGGCTTTCCTGGGCATTGCCTTCAATTTCGGCATCGTCATCGCGTTCGCGGCCGTCCAGGGCACGGTCCCGGCCACGGGCTGGGTGCTGTGGCTGGCGAACATGTTTCTGGTGCTGGCCTACGACACCGAGTACGCCATGGTCGACCGCGACGATGACCTGAAGATAGGCATGAAGACTTCGGCCATCACGCTGGGCCGCTGGGATGTCACGGCCATCATGGCGTTTTTCGCGCTCAGCTGGCTGCTGACCCTGTGGGCCTTGCTGCCCTATGCGCTGGGCTGGCCGTTCGCCTTGGGCATGGCCTGCGCGGCGGCGCAAATCGTCTGGCATTTCACGCTGATCCGCGAGCGCTCGCGCGACGGCTGTTTTGTGGCGTTCAGCAAAAGCCACTGGATCGGTGCGAGCTTGTTTGCCGGAGTGGCACTGGGGTTTGCGCTGCGCTGAGCGTAGAGCCCTGCCTTTGTCGAAAGGAGTTCCCCATGAACCGGAACGTGATTGCCATCCACTTCGAGGACGAAAGCCGGGCCTTTGATGCCTTGACCGAACTCAAGGCCGCTTCGGCGGCCGGCCTGGTGCAACTGCTCCAGGCCGCCGTGGTGCGGCGCGATCTGCGGGGCCAGCTACAGGTGAAAGAGGGCGTGGTCGTGGCGCTGGACCCGTGCATGGCCCAGCTCGCGCAGTCCCTGCCGGCCGGGGCGACGGCGCTGGTCGCCATCGTGCGCGAGTTCGTGGTCGATGTGGTCGACGGCCTGGCCCGGGAATGCGGCGGCCAGGTGCAGCGCCGCCCGCTGTCTCAGCTCCAGGCCGAAGTGGCCGCAAGGGCTGCGCCGGGCTGAATCGGGCCGCGAGCGTTTGCTGCGCGGGGGCGCTACAGTGCGGGCATAGGAAGCGCACAATGCAACGCAGACACCTCATGGCCGCCGCCGTTGGCACAGCGGCCTGCACAGCCGCAGGAGTGGGTATGACACAGTGGAATGATTTTTCGCAGGCGGCATCGCAGGCCGGCATCCAGCGCCTGCAGCCTTCGGCGCGCCTGCCGGTGCTGTTTCTCGGACATGGCAGCCCGATGAATGCCATCGAGGACAAGCCTTACCGCCAAAGCTGGCAGGCCCTGGGCGCCGAGCTGCTGCAAAAGCACGAACGCCCGCAGCTCATCGTCTGCATTTCGGCGCACTGGCTCACGCGCGGCGGCTGGTTTCTCACCGGCATGTCCGATCCGCGCACCATCCACGACTTCGGCGGCTTTCCCCAGGAGCTGTTTGACCAGCAATACCCGGCGCCGGGTGCGCCCGTGGTGGCGCGCGCCCTGGCCGAGCAGCTCCAGACGCCGGGCTCGCAGGCACCGCTGGGCGTGGATACGCACGAATGGGGCCTGGACCACGGCACCTGGTCGGTGCTCAAGCCCATGTTCCCGGCTGCGGACATTCCCGTGGTGCAGCTGAGCATGGACTACAGCCGCCCGCCGGCCGAACATTTCGCGCTGGGCCAGCAACTGCGCGCGCTGCGCGAGCAGGGCGTGCTGCTGGTCGGCAGCGGCAACATCGTGCACAACCTGCGCGCCATGCAGCGCACGGCCGCGCCCCACCAGGCCTATGACTGGGCCATAGACTTCGACCAGCAGATGAAAGCCATGATCGACGCCCGGGACCTGGCTGCCTTGGCCGACTTCCAGTCGCTGGGCGCGGTGGCCCAGATGGCCCACCCTACACACGAGCATTTCCTGCCCCTGCTGTACGCGGCCGGCGCCGTGCATGCCGACGAAGCGCCACGCTACTTCAATGACAACTACCAGGGTGCGGCGATTGCCATGCGCTCTGTCGTCTGGGGTGGATGAAAAGAAGCACCCCCTGAGCCGCTTCGCGTCTTCCCCCTCTCAACTTTCGGTGGAGGGGGACGGCAGCCTCGGTGTGGGGCGGTCCTTCCTCGCTGCCCCCTTGCTGGGTTGCGCCAGTGTCGTGCGGCGTGGGTCATGCGCAGAGCGGTGGACCA
>JAMNYN010000681.1 GCA_023622805.1 Pseudomonadota bacterium
CTGGGCCATGGCGATCAGCGTGGGCTCGGTGTAGGGCTCCAGCCACTTGGCCTTGCCAAAGCGCGACTGGAAAGTGACGGTGTACTGCGCGGCCTGCAGGCCCAGGCGCTGGGCCAGCAGGCGGCCGGTCTTCTGGCTTTCGCAGTGGTAGGGGTCGCCCAGATGCAGCGTCCGCTCGGGCACGCCGTGAAAGCTCATCACCAGGTGCTCGCCACGGCCTTCGCTGCGCCAGTGCGCCTCGACGCGCTGGGCCAGTGCATCGATGTAGGCCGCGTCGTCGTGGTAACGGTTCACGAATCGCAGCTCGGGAATGTGGCGCTGGGTGCGAGCCCAGTCGTAGACAGCGTCGAACACGCTGGCCGTGGTGGTGCCCGAATACTGCGGGTACAGCGGCAGGATCAGAATCCGCGTCGCACCTTCGGCCTTGAGCGCATCGAGCTGGCTGGCCATCGATGGGTTGCCGTAGCGCATGGCCGGGCGCACCAGGACGTTGTGGCCGGCTTCGCCCAGCCAGCCGCGCAGCAGCTTGGCCTGGAGCGTGGTCCAGTGCGCCAGCGGCGAGCCGTTTTGCGCATCCCAGACCGTGGCGTATTTGGCCGCCGATTTGGCGGGCCGGGTGCGCAGGATGATGCCGTGCAGTATGGGCCACCAGGCCAGCTTGGGGATCTCCACCACGCGGTCGTCGCTGAGGAATTGGGCAAGGTAGCGGCGCACGGCCGGCGCCGTGGGCGCATCGGGCGTTCCAAGGTTGCACAGCAGCACGGCGGTGCGCTGGGCTTGTCCATGGGGGAGGGTGGGTTCGGGCACAAAGCGTGAGGGCATGGGCTGATTGTGACAAAGCCTGCGCGCTGTTGCGCGCCAGCGCGGTCACAGCCCCTGGTGGCTGCTGTATTCTTGGCCGCCATATGCAGCCTCCACACGCTTTTCCTTCGTATACCGGCATCCGCGCCGTCACCCTAGATCTTGACGACACCTTGTGGCCCATCTGGCCGACGATTGCCCGCGCCGAACGCGTGCTGCTCGAATGGATGCACGCCCATGCGCCGGCCACGGCCCAGGCGCTGCAGGACACGACGGCGGTGCGTGCCGTGCGCACCGAGATCGTCCAGCTCAGACCCGATCTGGCACACGACCTGAGCGCCCTGCGGCGCGAGTCCATCCGCCTGGCCTTGGGGCGCGCGGGCGACGACACGGCGCTGGCCGAGACCGCATTCGATGTGTTCTTTGCCGAGCGCCAGCGCGTGGACTTGTTCGACGATGCGCTGCCGGCGCTGGAGTTCCTCGCCTCCCGCTGGCCGCTGGTGGCGCTGAGCAACGGCACGGCCGACGTGCATGCCGTGGGGCTGGGGCGCTTTTTCCACGCCAGCGTGAGCGCCCACTTGGTGGGCGTGGCCAAGCCCGATCCGCGCATCTTCGCGCTCGCTGCCGAGGCCGCAGGCGTGCCCGCGGCCAGCGTGCTGCACGTGGGCGACGACGCCCGGCTCGATGCCTGCGCGGCGCGGGATGCGGGTATGCACGCAGTCTGGCTCAACCGGGGCGGCGTAGACTGGCCTCACGAGGGGGCAGTGCCCCCCGCGACGGTGGCCAGCCTCGCGCAATTGTGTCAGGAGCTGGCCAAGGGCTGAACCTGTTTGCACGCCGAGATCCATGCCACGTACCCTTCGTTCCCGCCTGTGTTCTCCTCCTTCCCTTCCCCGCGTGCGCACCGTGGGCCTGATGCAGCCGCTGGCCTGGCTGGCGCTGGCCTGGCGTGACATCTGCCGTGCACCGGTCTTGGGCTTCGCCCATGGTCTGGTATTGGCGCTGCTGGGGGCCGCCATCCTGGCCGTGGGGCACAATCGCTTTTGGTTGATGGCCGGTGCCCTGTCGGGGTTTCTGGTGGTCGGCCCGGTGGTGGCGACCAGCCTGTATGCGATCAGCCGTGCGCTGGAGCGCGGCGAGCCGGTCGGCCTGGGCCTGGTGCGCCAGACCTGGTTGCGCTGGCAAAGCGGCCATGCAGGCGTTGGCCAGCACAGCGGCTATTGGTGTCTGGTGCGTTTCGGCCTGCTGCTGTCCTTGGCGGCGACGGGCTGGGTGGTGGTCTCCGCATCGCTGATCACCGTGCTGTCGCCAGTGCGAGTGCACACTCCCATGGATTTTCTGCACCACGTCGTGTTGGCACGCGAGGGGCAGCTGTTTGCTTTGTGGTTGGCGCTGGGCAGTTTTCTGGCCGCGCCCATTTTTGCGTCCAGCGTCGTGGCTATGCCGCTGCTGCTGGACCGACGTGTCACCGTGCTGCAGGCCGTTCTCACGAGCTGGTCTGTGGTCCTTGCCAACCCGGCGCCCATGGCGCTGTGGGCGGCGTTGATTGTTTTGTTTACCCTGTTGGGTCTGGGCTCGTTGCTGATCGGTCTGGTGGCCGTCATTCCCATGCTCGGTCATGCGAGCTGGCATGCCTACCGTGATCTGGTGGACGCGTCGGACTTCGCACCGCGCGAAGCACCGCAGTCCGGAGCCAGCAGGGCGTTGTAGGACTTGTTGTTGTGATTTTCGGGTACACAGAAGAGCAAATCGCCCACTTCTTCCTCACCTACGGGGTGGGGGCCTTCATTCTGTTCATGGTGTTCATCATCCTGCAGCTGGCGCGCCAGTCCAAGGCGGGCAAGTTCGGCACTTTCGTGATTTTTCTGGGCCTGGGCGTGGGCTTCCTCGGCTTCCTGGCCAAGGTGGTGATTCAGTGGTGGTTGGAAAGGTGAGCGCAATGGATGCAAGACACCGTTTGAATGACGGTCACAAGCGCTCCATGCGCGCCATGACAAGCTGGGTCGCCATCGCATTTATCTTGTGGATGGGCAGCTCCTTGGCCTGGGCTGCCGACAACCTGAAGGCATTTCCCGCGGCGCAAGAAGGCATGGTGCGCCATGTCATCGACCTGCCACCGCAGGCCAACGAAGCCGACTTCAAGGTCGAGCTGATGATAGGCAAGACGGTCAAGGTGGATCCTGCCAACCGCTACTTCTTTGGCGGTCGGCTCGAAACCGAAATCATTCCTGGCTGGGGGTTCGAGCGCCATGTGCTGCGTGAACTGGGGCCCATGGCGGGAACATTGATGGCGGTGGATCCTGCTGCGCCAAAGGTCGATCGTTTCATCACCCTGGGCGGTGAAGCCCCGCTGCTGCGCTACAACAGCCGATTGCCGCTGGTGGTGTATACGCCACAGGATGTCGAAGTGCGCCACCGTATCTGGCGGGTGCAGGCCGGAGATCGCTTTGTGCAGAAGCTGGCGCTGCCGGGCGCGCAAGCCCTGGTGGTGGCTGAAGGCGACTTCGAGCCACGATCCATAGGCAGCTACAGCGTGCGCCTGTACGCCGCCGAAAGCGTGCCAGTGGGCGACGATGCGGGGTTCTTTACCGCGGGATTGGTCCGGGCGAGAAACGGCACGCTGGAAAAGGTGTTCCTCGAAACGCTGAAGCCGGGCGAAGCGCCGAGCCTGATCGTTACCATGCGGTCGGTGGGCTCAGGCGCTTATCTGTCGGCGGATGCGTTCACGGTCACTGGCAACAAGCTGACGCTGCGCACTTCCATCGCGGACATCGCTGCCGATGCCGACCCGGTGGCTGCACTCAAGACGGCATTGAAGCGGCGGCGGTAAGCGGCGATCTCCCTGCGCTCGCCTGTCGGGCAGCCGCCATGCCGCTCCTCACCGCCCCTTCCAGCGTCGCCGGATAAGGCCCATCCACATAGTCGCCGCAGGCCCACAGGCCCGGGGCCGGGATCTGGCCCGGGCGCTGCAGGCCGGGCGTGCAGGCGAAGGTGGCGCGCTTGTCGATCACGGTGGTCAGGGGCTGCATACCGTGCCAGCCCAGCTCACGCGCGGCCTGGGCCAGGACTTGGGCTTCGGTGTCGGCGCGCGAGGCCAGACTGGCGCTGACCACGAAGGCCATCAGCCCCGTGGGCCCGCCCAGGTGGCCGCGGTCGAAGACGAATTGCGCGGGCGCACCCGGGGCCGGGCGCATGGCCATCACCGGCAGCGCGGACGGTAGGCGCTGGCCGGGCTCGCGGGTACGCGCATAGACGGTGGCGATGGCCGTGTGTTCCAGGCCTTCGGCGCTGGCAGACCATTGCTGCAGTCCGGATGCGGTCTCTGGCTCATGGCTGTCGAGGGCCGCGCCACGCACCAGGCGGGCGGCTTCCTGGCTGGTGGTGGCCAGCAGCACGGCGTCGAAACGTTGGCCGTCCACGCGCCAGTGGCGGCCGTCAGTCTGCAGTTGTTCGACACGGCAAGCCAGGCGCAGATCGTGGCCGCGCTCTTGCAGCCAGGCGGCGGCGGTGTCGGGGAAGATCCGGCCCAGATCGATTCTGGGCAGCAGGAAATGCGAGCCGCCGCGGCCGCTGAACAAGGCGTCGCGCAGTACGCGTAAGAAGACCGCACCGCTGGAGATTTCGGGAGGCGTGTTGAGCGCCGAAACGCACAGCGGCGCAATGAACTCATCCATCAATTTCTGCGGCAACGCTGTGCATAGATCGGCCACGCTGGCCGCGGCGTCGCAGCGAAAGTCTTGCAGCCGCCAGCGCATGGCGCGGGCCAGCAAGGCGCTCTTTTCACGCCAGCTCCAGCCGCGCGCGCCTGCAATGCCGGCCAATGCATCGAAGGGCGGTGCCCAGTCGGGGAAGGCCAGGCCTGTGCCGTCGGCGTAGCGCAGCGTCATGGGCAGGCGCAGCAGGGCCTCTTCGACGGCCACACCTACGCTGCGCATCAGCGCCAGGCTGTCGGTATAGGCGCCGATCAGGATGTGCTGGCCGTTGTCGAGCGTGAGCGGGCCTTCGGGAGTGTCCAGGTTCAGCGCGCGTGCGCGGCCGCCCCAGTTGCGGGCGGCTTCGTACAGCGTGACCTGCTGGCCTGCCTGGGCCAGGGTGACTGCCGCCGCCATGCCCGCCCAGCCGCCGCCGATGACGGCCACCTGCTGGGCTTTAGCCAGGCCCCCCACGCTTGCTCGCTGCGCGTAGCCGCTGCCCCCCGAGGGGGCGCGTTTTGCCTTGGGGCGGCTCGGCGGCAAAACCTGGCCCCCACGCTTACCTCTTAAGTGCGGCTCGCTGCCCCCAGAGCAGCGCGCGCTCACATCCGCCCCAAGGCCTGCATCTTCCAGGCCAGCCAGAACTTGCGCAGCGGCGTGAGCTTGATGCGCTGGTGCAGCACCTGGAAGTTGTCGCGCTCGATTTCGCGCAGCAGGGTACGGTAGATGCTGGCCATCATCAGGCCGGGTTTTTGCGTGCGCCGGTCGGCGTCCGGCAGCATGGCCAGCGCTTCGTCGTACAGACGGTGGGCACGCTCGGCCTGAAAGCGCATCAGGGCCGTGAAGCGGTCCGAGTACTGGCGCTTGAGGATTTCGTGGGCCTTGACGTCGAACTGCTGCAGCTCGCTCACGGGCAGGTAGATGCGTCCGCGCAGTGCGTCTTCACCGACATCGCGAATGATGTTGGTGAGCTGCAAGGCCTGGCCCAGCTTGTGTGCGTAAGCGGTGGTGGCGTCGTCGGTCTGGCCGAAGATGCGCGCCGCGACTTCGCCGACCACGCCGGCCACCAGGTGGCAGTAGCGCTGCAGGCCCACATAGTCCAGGTAGCGCGTCTGGTCCAGGTCCATCTGGCAGCCGTCGATCACGGCCTGCAAATGTGCCTGCGTGATGCCGTACTCGGGGGCGCAGGGCATCAGCGCCTGCATCACCGGGTGCGTGGGCTGGCCCGCATAGGATTTGCCAACTTCACTTTTCCACCAGGCGAGCTTGGTGGCTGCCACGCCGGGGTCGGAGACTTCGTCCACGACATCGTCGATCTCGCGGCAAAAGGCGTAGAACGCCGTAATAGCTGCGCGACGCGACTGGGGCAGAAAAAGGAAGGCGTAATAAAAGCTGCTGCCTGAAGCAGCAGCTTTTTCTTGGACGTACTGGGCCGGATTCATATAGACCGCCATTGTCCCATGTTCGCCGATGGGTCTTTGGCGTTGGGGGGCTCAGGCCTCAGCGTCGCCGCCTGCGGCAGCAGCCTGCGCGGCTCGCAGCTTGTCTTTCTTGCTCGGGCGCTTGCCCTTGACGCCGCCATTGCCATCGGCCGCGCCGGGTACGGGCGTGGGCGCGACTTCCTCGGGCTCGAAGCCGGGCACGATTTCGCGTGGCAAGGCCAGGTGCTGGCGCTTTTCAATCAGGTGCCAGTGGGCTTCGCTGGCCGGAGTGACAAAGCTCACGGCCAGGCCGCTTTCGCCAGCGCGGCCCGTGCGGCCGATGCGGTGCACGTAGTCGACGGCCGAGCGCGGCAGGTCGTAGTTCACCACCACGGGCAGTTGGGCGATGTCGATGCCGCGCGCTGCCAGGTCGGTGGTCACCACCACTTGCCAGCGCTCGGCCTTGAACTCTTCCAGTACCTGCTGGCGCGCGCCCTGGCTCAGTTCGCCGTGGAAAGGCGTGGCAAAAACGCCGTTCTTGTAGAGCTTTTCAGCGACGATGTTGGCCGCATGCTTGGTGGCCACGAAGACCAGCACCCGCGTCCAGGCCGGGTCCTTGAGCAGCGTGCGCAGCAGTTGCGTGCGCCGCGAAGTATCCACGGAGATGGCGCGCTGCAGGATGGTGGCCTGGCTTTCGTCGGCATCGGTGGGGATGTCCACGCGCACCGGGTCGCGCAGCAGGCTTTGCGCCAGTGCTTCGACTTCCTGCGGGAACGTGGCCGAAAAGAACAGCGTCTGGCGCTGTGCTGGCAAAAGGGCCAGAGTGCGCTGCAGTTCGTCGGCAAAGCCCAGGTCCAGCAGGCGGTCGGCTTCATCGAGCACCAGCATCTGCACCTGCGACAGGCGCAATGCGCGCTGGTCGACCAGGTCCAGCAGGCGGCCGGGCGTGGCCACGACGATGTCGGCGCCGCCGCGCAAGGCCATCATCTGCGGGTTGATCGACACGCCGCCGAACACCACGGCAATCTTGGGCGGCTGGGACAGGTCCTTGCCCAGGCTGCGCAGTACTTCTCCGACCTGGGCGGCCAGCTCGCGCGTGGGCACCACGACCAGGGTGTGCACGTTGCGCGCGCCACCGGGGCGCTGGCTCAGCGCCAGGGTCTGGTGCTGCAGCAATGCGGGCAGGGCGAAGGCGGCGGTTTTACCCGATCCGGTGCGCGCCGAAGCCCAGACGTCGCGTCCTTGGACGATGGCCGGAATGGCCTGCGACTGGATGGGCGTGGGCTGGTCGAACCCCAGTTCACTGGCGGCGCGGGCAAGGGCCGGGGAAAGGCCGAGAGAAGAAAAAGGCATGTATTGGCAGAAAAAGTGACGGGCGCAAAAACCGGGCGCGCAGAAGCGCAGGCCGGCGCCTGTAATGCCTGCATTGTGCGCCAGCGGCTCCGGGCAGCCCTGGCGCAGGGCCTCTACATCCGCAGGCAACGCCCCAGCATGCGCAGCCAGTCGGCCTTGCCCAGGCGCGGACGGGTGTGCAGGCTGGCGCCTTGCAGCGCATCGACCTTGTCGAGAATGCGCAGTCCGCCTTGCACCACCAGGCGCAGTTCCCAGCCGGCACGCCCGGGCAGGCGGTGCACCAGGGGCAGACCTTGTGCCATGCATTCGCGGGCCCAGCGTGCGTTGTCGGCAATCAGCTGCCGGGTGGACGGCGTGCTTTGCAGCGTGGCCAGCTGCGCGCGGGTGACGCCGTGGCGCGCGCAGTCGGCATCGCTTAGGTAATGGCGGCCCCGGGGAATGTCTTCGCTCAGGTCCTGCCAGAAATTGATCAGTTGCAAGGCGCTGCAGATGGCATCGCTTTCGGCCAGAGCCTGGGCGTCATGCACGCCGTAGAGGTGCAGCAGCAGCCGGCCCACGGGGTTGGCCGAGCGGCGGCAGTAGTCGAGCAGTTCGGCGCGGTCGGCATAGGTGGCGCCGTCGGCCGTCTTGCGCACATCCTGGGCAAAGGCACTGAGCAGATCGGCGAGCAACGGCACCGGCAGGGCGTGCTGCTGTATCGCCACTTGCAGCGGCCCGAACACCGTGGCCCAACGCGCACCCGGGGCCTGGCCTGCGGCGATTGCCAGCAGCTCGTCGCGGTAGGCATCGAGCTGGGCCAGTCGCTCGGCGGCGCTGTCATCCCCTTCATCAGCGATGTCGTCGGCCGTGCGCGCAAAGCCGTAGATCGCGGCAATCGGCTGGCGCAGATGCGGCGGGCACAGCAGCGAAGCCACGGGGAAGTTCTCGTAATGCGTGACGGGGGCGGCGAGCAGCGGGGCGGCAGCTTGCGTGGGCGAGGATGGCAGGGTGTTGGGCGGGGTGGCTGGTTTCACTGCCACATTGTCGCTTGACAAGCTGACGCCGTTTTTC
>JAMNYN010000269.1 GCA_023622805.1 Pseudomonadota bacterium
CAACATGCTGGAGCCCGGCGTCTTGTCCTGTCCATAGCGCACGTTCTCCGGCGTGTGGTAATTCGCCAAATGGGTCGTGAAGCTGCTGACATAGAGGACTTTTTCCCCGGTTTCGGGGTGGGTGCGCACCACCGGATGCTCCACCGGCGGGTGCAGGCGGCCCAGCTCCAGGCGCTTGTCCTCCGGCATGACGGCGCCGAAGCCGTGCTCTATGCTGCTCTTGGCCTTGAGCCCGGCGATCTTCTGCTTGATCTCTTCGGGCAGGTTGCGGTAGGCCTCGGCCATGTTCACCCAGATGGTGTCGCCGCCCACGGGCGGGGATTCTATGCAGCGCAGCACGCAACCCATGGTCGGCGTCTCGCGCCATTGGCCGTCGGTGTGAAAACTGTTCTCGTAGTTCTCGCGCTTGTCGTTGCGGTAGATCTGCACCAGGCCCGGATGGTCGGGATCGCTGCCGGCCACGGGGTGGTCTTCGAGCTCGCCGAAGTGGCGGGCAAAGGCCACATGCTCGGCGCGCGTGATGTCCTGCTCGCGAAAGAACAGCACTTTGTGCTGCAGCAGCAAGGCCTTGAGCTCATTGGCCAGACCCAGATCGCGCGAAGCATCGCCCAGGCTCACGCCCGAAATTTCCGCACCGATGGTGCACGTCAGTTGTTCGACTTTCATGGCGGCCTCCTTAGATCACGAACACCGAAGCGCCCACTGTCTTGCGCGACTCGAGATCGCGGTGCGCCTGCTCGGCCTCGGCCAAGGCGTAGCGCGTCTGGATCTCGATGCGGATGCGGCCCGAGGCCACATGGCCGAACAGCTCGTCGACCAGCGCCTGCTTTTCCACGGGGTCGGCGATGTAGTCGGCCAGGCCCGGGCGGGTGACGAACAACGAGCCCTTGCGCGCGAGGATGGCCGGATCGAACGGTGGAATCTTGCCCGAGGCCGTGCCCACGCAGACCAGCAGGCCGCGGCGCTTGAGGCAGTCCAGGGAAGTCATGAAAGTGTCCTTGCCCACGCTGTCAAACACCACGGACACGCCCACGCCGCCGGTGATCTCGCGTACGCGCCCCACCACATCCTCGTGGCTGTAGTTGATGACATGGTCGCAGCCGTAGGCCTTGGCCACTTCGGCCTTGGCGTCGGTGGACACCGTGCCGATCACCGTGAGGCCCAGCAGCTTGGCCCACTGGATGACGATCAAACCCACGCCGCCGGCGGCGGCATGCAGCAAGATGGTCTCGTTGCCCTGGAAGGGGTAGATGCGGCGCATCAGATAGGCCGCTGTCAGGCCGCGCATGGTGATGCAGGCGGCGGTATCGAAATCGATGTTGTCGGGCAGCTTGATCAGCGGCGCGGCGGGGATCAGGCGCTCGCTGCTGTAGGCACCCAGGGTGTTGGTGAAGCCGGTGTAGGTCACGCGGTCGCCCACGGCCACGTTGCTCACGCCTTCGCCCACGGCGGTGACCACGCCCGCAGCTTCGTTGCCCACGCCGTTGGGCAGGGACACGGGATAAATGCCGGAGCGGAAATAGGTGTCCGCATAGTTCAGGCCGACAGCTTTTTGCTGCAGCCGCACCTGTCCCGGGCCGGGTTGACCGATGCTCACGTCCTGGAGTTGCAGGACTTCGGGTCCGCCGGTCTGCGCGAATGTGATGACTTGTGCCATGGCTTTTCTCCTTGAATTTCACCTGTACAGGTTCATCCCGGCCTTGCTGGAATGCCTGCTGCTTGGGCGGAATTTTCGGATCGAGGAGCGGCAGGGCACTTGACCGATTGCGACAGGCTCTTGCCCACTCACGCTACAACGGGAAAACCCTGAGCGGGTCTTCACGCATGCCGGCGCCAAGCATCCCCGGGCAAATACCATTGACCCAGGCATACCGTCTTGATATACATCACGCTTTCCGCTCCGCGCTGGCCTTGGCCGGCGTTTGAAGTGCTCACGCCTGAGCGTATAAATTTGCACCTGCCCCCATGACGCCCCGCATTCGAAGCATCAGCCTGAGCAAGTACGCCAACGTCGTGCAAGAGCTGGGCATGGACCCTCTGCGCATGCTCAGGCAGGCCGGCCTGGACCAGATCTGCCTGAACTCCCCCGATCTGCTGGTGCCGGAGACCGCTTTCGCCCAGTTGCTGGAAACCTCGTCCGCGCAGACCAGCGGCGCGGCGCTGGGTCTGCTCATGGGATCGCGCTGGCGCCTGTCGGACTTCGGCCAGATCAGTCTGCTGCTGCAGCACCAGGCCAGCCTGGCCACGCTGATGCGCACGCTCAAGGACTACCAGCACCTGATCAGCAGCACCATCACCACGGAAATCGTGGTGCAGGAGCGGATTTCCATCATCCAGCTGCAGCTGCATACCGAGCGCGACACCCCCGGACGCCACCCCATGGAGCTGGGCATCACGGCCTTGCTGAGCCTGTGCCGCCACCAGCTCGGCAAGGACTGGAACCCGATGGGCGTGCACTTCACGCACGCCCCTCCGGCCAGCTCGGCCCACCACCGGCGCGTGCTTGGCTGCGATACCGTCTTCGCCTCGGACTTTGACGGCATCGTGGTGAGCAACCAGGATTTGCAGCGCCTCGACCCCGAGCACGACAGCCGCATGGAAGACCACGCCCGCCAGCTGATCGACGTGCATGCACCGCGCCCATCGGCGCGCTCCGTGGAGCAGCAAGTGCACAGCACCATCCAGTCCTTGCTGCCGCACGGGCGCCACAGCATCGCCCAGGTCGCCGGCGCGCTGGGCTGCACTTCGCGCTCGCTGCAGCGCCAGCTGGAAAACAGCCAGACCAGCTTCCAGGAGACCCTGGACGCCGTGCGCAGCCAAGCCGCGATTCGCGCCTTGAAAAATCCGGACCTCTCGGTCAGCGAAGCCGCCGCCCTGTCCGGCTTCATGGAGAACAGCTCGTTCACCCGCTGGTTCAGCAAGCATTTCCAGCAAAGCCCCAGCGCCTGGCGCCAGCAGCAGCTGCGCTCGTAAGCCTTCCCGGCAAGCCGCTGCGGCCGGTGCACTCCGGCCGGGCAACGCCCCGTTGGCCCGCGGCACAAGCCTTTCCTCTTCTCAGAAGGGGCAACGCCCCGCCGTTGCCTGAAACCACCAGCCTGCGTGCCGTAGCCTGGCCTCGGCCGTCGGCGCGCACCTTCCATGCCAACGGCGGAATGAGGCGAAGAATGCCTACAGACTAATAGTCACAGGCTATTGATGATGCAGGCTGATTTGTCGAAATTATCGCATCAGCCAACAAGCCCTGCAGCTTCCCGTCCGCCGCCCCCCCGGTCGTGGGACCCTGCAGAGTGACATCCCGCATGTCACGGCGAGTGAAAAATTTTGGCTTTGACTCCCCCTCCAACGCAGTCCTGCGTCGCGAAGGGACTCCACAGGACCAAGCGACACCCGCCATGTGTTTCACAGAAATTTGACTACCCATGCCCGATAACAAAAACACATTTCTCCCTGTGCTGGGATACCCCCACATCAAGGCTCTATTAATCATCCTCAACGCGCTTGAATTATTCAAACTACTAACCAATAAGACCCAATTCACCTACTCCAATTTCATGGACTTCTTTAGCGGCCATGTACATTCGCAGTCCACAGAAAGCAACACCCATCATGCACTCGATGCACCGCGCCCGAACCAGGAACATCAATCCCCCATAGAATGCTGGCGCCCTAATTTAGATGCAATTGCATCCGAAATATCAGACTTCCGCATAGAAGCTTGCAGAGAATACCTCCATACCCCTAAAAGAAATGAACCAAATCAAGCGGCAAAGGATTTTAAAGTAATCTGCAGAAAATTCAAGAAAGATGCAGATATAGTTTCTTTACTGAAGAAACTATTCAAATTACACGAGGATTGCAATTCGGCCGGCGAAGATGCCTCATCAGCACTACAGGAGGCATTGCAGAAACATACATTCATACATGTTGATTTCACGGACAGGGGAGCAGCGACAGTCGCGAACAGCGGCGAGTATGAGCCAAATCCAAAAAACTCCGCGGAAGACAATGATCCATCAGCAACAGAAAATCATTTCAACGAGATAGTTGATGACAAGTTCAGAGAGGAATTAGCAGAAAGAGTCAAAAAAATATTTAGCGATAAATATGGCATTAATCTAGACATAGATTTCAATACCGATTTTAAAAACAAATATGAAATTGAGTTCAATCACGAATTGAAAAGTGCATTCGTAGATATATTCAGAAAGCACTTCAAAGAGAAAGAACAAGCCAAAGCGCAAGCAGCGGCTGAAACCACAACCACTACGACGGCTGCACCATCGGACAACGGCGAACAGCTCTCAGTCCGCGCCGCCGTGACGCAGAACGAAACCCTCGCGACCAGCGCCGTCCCCGTCGCGGACGGCGATACAGAGCCCACCAGCCATACCATGCCACTGCCCATTGCCAGCGGAGGTATTGGCGGGCAGCAAGGCGCGTTGAGCGATGACGTACCCAGCACGCAGGCGCTGCTGAAGGAACAAGCCGAAGCAACGAAGCCTACGGATGCCATGTCGGCGGTCAAGCTGAATGCCAATCCCCCGACGAAACCGGTCTTCAAGCCACTCTACCGACCCAGGCCTGACTTCGAACAGGAAGAAGAAGAAGAACAGCAATTGACGGAGGCCCTTCGACAGGCGGTAGCCCGGATCCAGCGCACTTCAAAAGCGTACTGGGAGCATCCGCAGACAGCGGACCATGATCTCACATGCCTGGACTGGGCCTGGGACAGCGAGAAGCAAAAAGCAAAAAGCGAGCAGCAAAAAAATTACTGGCGCACGGAAAAGGAACTCGCGGAATTTTTCGGCACGCAAGCGAACGCCGAGGCGGAGGTTGAAACCACGACCACGACTACGACCGCCGAGGCGCTGTCGGGTAGCAGCGAACAGGACACGCCCCCTGTCAATCCCATGGATGAAGCGGGACCGCAAGAGAACCCGCAGCCGACCTCAGCCTCCTCAGTGCCCGCGGTGAATCCGCCGTCTTTAGAACAGGTCCCCGCCAACATTGCGGCGACTGATGCCGATGCGGTGCAAACGAATGCGCTGGCCGATCAGGAACCGGATGACACAACGGATGGGCTGCAACGCGCCCCGTCGGATGGCGATGTGGATCTGAGCATGACGGCCACGCCCCCCATCGCCCCCAGCACGAACTCGGCAAGCACTGAATGGAACGCAACCCTCATGAGCGGCGCGCCCCCCGGAACGGACAGTGATCCCGAGCCCATCAGCCATACCGTGCCGCTGCCCATTGCCGGCGCAGACGCCGGGCAGCAAGCCAGGCTCGACGACTACACGCCGGACCCGCTACTGGCCGATATCGTGGCATCCATTTCTGGCTACGACGCTTCTCTTTAGCACCACGACTCGGCCCATGGGGCCTGAGTACCTGCGCCGCGGACGCGCAGCTTCCATGCCTGCGGCACGAGGAGGCGAACAAGTCCTACAAACCAATAGTGCAAAACTATTACTCATTCAGTGCCTTTGTCCAAACGAGTCACTCAAGAAGACCAAGCCAGCGGCAGACACCCTGTGTTGCGAACCTGGCGCCTGACCTCCCGCATGCCACGGCGGCCTCGAGGACGGATAGAAAAATTGAGGCTTTGACGTCCCCATCCGTCGCCGTCCCGCGCTGCGATGGGATTCCAACCGACAAACATTAAAACCTCTGGTTTTCACAGAAATTTAAATACCCATGCGCGATAAAGAACACAATAATTCCCAACCCCAGGGAGAACCTGACTATCGGCCGCTAAGCAAACTCATTGATTTATTGCATTCATTCAGATCCTTCATCAGGGAATACGATTTCACCCTCGAGAATTTCAATCTCTATCTTTCAACGGATGAAAGAGATCACATTGAATATATCTACCGTACTGCCAACTCCGCTACATCGTACGAAGCCCCGCTCAACTCCACCCAACCAGATATAACGGCTTTTACATCAACGGCCTCACACTACGAAAAAATAGCTTACCTCAGCTACATCAAATCCAAACAAAAATCCACATCAGATGCAGAAGATGCGATGAAGGATAGCTACAAAAAATTCTTAAAAACGGGTGACTTTTCCAATTTTTTGAAGGAAGTTTTTGATTCATTCAAGGTCGCTCACTCATACGACATGAAGGCTCTATTATCCCTCAAAGAGGCAACCGATGAAGGTAGATTCAACCAGGTCACAGTCCGCCCACCATCTTTCATCGATGCAGTAAAAAAGTCGGAGTTGGAAAAAAATCTGGCCATTGAGAACTCCGAAAATTCAAAAGAAAAAAACAGCCCCAAGAAACTGGCTTACACCCAGAAAAAGGAGGAAGTGAAGGAAAAATCGCAACACACAGAACCCTCACCTATCATAATAGACTTTCTCATTGATTCACTGAACTCATTCAAAGAATTCATCAAGGTGGATGATTTTACCTTTATGAATTTCAAGCTCTATCTTTCAGCAACTGATAGAAATCAGTTTGAACACACCTACCGCACTACCCACACAGGCACATTGCACAAGGCCGCCTACAGCCCCTCCGGCGATGAGATAAAAAAAATTCTCTTAGCCGCATCACACGAGGACATAAAACACTTTTTTAATTTCATCGAACTCAGAAAAGAGTCAGCGTCAGTTTTGCTAGAAAACATGAAAGACAGCTACAGAAAATTCATAGAGGAGCCTGACTTTGAAATCTTCGCGGAAGAATTCTTCGATTTCTTCAAGGAGTCTTACTTAAAAAGCTTGGAGGCTCTCTTAGTCCTAAGAAACACCATGGACAAAGATATTTTCGACAAGATAATGACCGGCCCCCAATGTTTAATAGATGCAATAAGAGAATCCGAGGCAGAAGAATATCTGATCACTCACGACTCCGAGAACAACAAGCCCCTGCAGGAGGTGTTCGCCCAAGCAACGATGGGGACGAAGGCGCAAGCTGAAGTGGCGGCTGATACCACGACGACTCCGACCGACACCCTCGCGACCAGTGCCATCCCCGTCGTGGACAGTGATGCAAATCCCATCAGCTATGCCATGCCGCTGCTCATTGCCAGCGCAAGCGCTGGTGCAGTCGCCTACGCCTGGCAACAAGGTTGGTTGACCGATGACATGGCAGACAACCCGGTGGTCGATATCGTGGCAGCCGTCATTGGTTTTGATCCTTTCCACTAAGCCCTCACCGCGTCGCCGGCAATGCGCCGCCCGCTGCCAGCATGGGCTCGGCGACCCGAATGCAAAAAGGTTTTACCGCTGAGGACCAGGCGGGGCCGCGGCTTCGCTGTCGATGGCGCACGCAGGGGCGCCATTGGCTTGCGCAATCGCTTGTATCTTGCAGCGACCCAAGAGCCGAATGATTGTTCGACTCTGGTTTTCACAGAAATTTGAAAACTCATGCGCAATAAAAAAACACAGACCCCACCCACAGAATGCACCCAAAAATCACGGCCAGAGAATACTCATTGAGTTGCTGAATTCATTCACATCATTCACCAAACAATATCATTTCACCCAAGAGAATAAATCTCCGACTACATGACCACCCCCGCGATTTCAAAGATGCAACAATAAAATCCCATTCATATAAAAATGGCCATTCATAACTCCGGTATTTCAACAGCGAACAACAGCCCATGAATGAGGTGTACATCGCGACAGAGAGGGGACAAAGGCCAAGGCGCAAGCTGAAGTGGAGAATTAAACTATGACTATGACAACGACCGCGTGCACTGTCACGACAACGACAACGACAACGACTTTCGGACAAGTCCCAGGCTGCCATGCGATGACTCAGAATGGAACGCTCACTACCTGCGGCTTCCCCTTCGCGGACGATAATACAGATCCCGCCATGCTGCTGCTCTTCGCCGGCGCAAGCCTATTGATGCACGCCTGTCAGCAAGCTTGGTTCAGCGATTACCTACCCGACGCCCCGCTGGTCGATATCGTGGCAGCCGTCATTGGTTTGGATCCTTTCAACTAAGCCGTATGCACTGCCCCCAACCGGCGTGGACTCGGCGACCAGGATGCCCCGCTGAAGGCCAGGCTGCGGCTTCGCTGTCGATGGCGCACGCAGGGGCGTCATTGGCTTGCGCAATCGCTTGTATCTTGCAGCGGCCAAAGCCGGATGAATGCTCGAAGTTCGGCCGTATCGCTACATCAGTGCCCGGCATTTCTCAGGCAATCGTCATCAAGCTCGCATTGCCGCCCGCTGCGGCGGTATTCGTGCTGACCGCGCGCTCCACCACCAGGGCTTCCAGCGGCGCGCCTGCGCTGCCCGGGGCAAAGCAGCGCAGGTTGACGATGGGGCCGTCGCGCTGGGCCA
>JAMNYN010000537.1 GCA_023622805.1 Pseudomonadota bacterium
AATCGCAAAGGGGTTTCCAGCAGCCAGGTCGGCAGCGGCAGTTCATGCAGCCCTTGCGGCCGGGGTGGGCGACGCGGCTCGGCCGCGGACCACTGCTGCATCCATTCCAGGCGGTGGTCGGCAGACAGCTGCGGGCGGCGTATGCAGGCTTCGCCCAACCGCGCCTGGATGCGTTCCAGGGCGAGCCGGGTGGACGCGCCCTTGTGGGCCGGGTCGGGAATCAGCGAGCGGCTTTCCTGCCCCATGGGCTCGACTTCGGCGGCGAGCAGTTCCAGGTCTCCGGCGGGTGCGAGCAATTCCACCTTGGCCAGGTGTTCGCTCAACAAGCGCGCAAAGTGCTCCACGTTCTGGGTCGGCTCGGCCGTGCGGATCGTCAGTTCGCCGCCCTTGCCCGCATCCCGGGAACGCATGCTGTCGTGGCACCAGCGCAGGGTGAACGCCGTGGCGCCGAGCTGGCGCGCCCTGAGCCAGCCGGACATCAGCAGCAGCAGGCGCCGGGCGCCGAACAGCAGCGCCGGCGCCATCTCCACCCGTGACATCAATTCCAGGCGCGCGTGAAAAGTCTCGGGCAGCAGTTCCCAGGCATAGGTTTCGGGGCGCAGGCCATAGGCCTGGTCCATGGCTTCCAGCAAGGCCTTGTCAAAGCGGCGGGCGATGCCGCCGCGTGGCAACGCCCGCACCTGGCCCAGCGTGCGGCAGCCCACGCGGGCCAGCGTCGCCTGGTGGCGTGCGACGGCGCTGAGGCGTTCCAGCGGCAAGCTGTCGAGCAGCTGCTGCAGCGGATGGGCCAAACCATCGACCAGCCCCTGGCGCGCGATGGCCAGCGCCGCCAGGCCGGTCGCAGCCCAGGCCAGGTGCGCCCCCAGCTCCTGGGCACCGGCTGCGACGAGGGCGTGCAGGTCTTCGGCGCCACCGAACAGCCGCAGGCTCGCTTCAAGCTCCAGCAGCACCGCCTCCTCGACCACCGCCACGCGCGGCGTGAACTGCAGGGCCCAGGTGGCGAGGGACTGGAGATCAATGGGCGATGCGGAGTCGGGGCACTGTGGGGGTAAGAGCGCGGCCCAATGCATGGCGCACCTCCTCTGGCTGCAGCCCTGGCGCTGGCAAGTCGTGCAGCCGGGGGGGAATGAAGGCGTTCAGATTGCCGGGAATGGCCTTGAGGTGCAGCACCTCCTCGGCGGTCGCGCCGCGGCGCTTGCGGATGCGCAGGTCGATGTCCCAGCCTGCGCCCAGAGCGACCGAGACCCGCAGCGGCGCCGGTGAAGCGTCGCGCAAAGCCGCTTCCGGCCGGAACAGAAAGACCGGCGCATCGCAGTGATGGGCCTGGACCTGCAGCCGCCGGATCTGCTCGGGCCGGGCCTGGGGCAGCCAGGCCAGCACCGCGCCGGCGGCATCGGACTTGATCAGCTGCTCAGTGACCCACAGGCGATCCGCCGGCCCCTTGGCATCGATCCAGACCAGTTGCTCCGGGGCCAGCCCCAGCTGGGCCAGCCCCATGGCGTGGGGCGACTTCGGTGGCGCGACCAGGTAGATGCGGCAGTTCTTGTCGGCCAGAAAGGCCGGCAGCGCGGGCCCCAGCAGCCGCCATTCGCACAAGGCGGCCTGGGCCAGCAGCAGCTCGCTCAGGCCCTGGGTGGGCCAGCCGCCGCCCGGCAGCGCCGCGTCCAGCATGTCGAACCCGGTGGGCAGCGTACGCCCTGCCGTGCTGGCGACTTCCGTGCCGCGCCACAGGGCTTGCGCCATGTGGGCAGGCAGCTGCCCGCAGTCAAAGCCGGTGGGCTTGGGGGGTTGAGGTTGGAGTGCGGCGGCCATGGCGAGTACTGTATTTAATCACAGTATACGATCCAACCTCCCGTTTTGCATCCGGGTATTGCGCTGTGGGGGCAATACTTTTGATTCAACGCACGCCGCGTGGATGGCTAGGGCATACCGCATGCTCTGCATGGCACACAGAAGCTGCCACGCAAACGGAGTCGGCGCATTACGCTGCCGGGAGGAAGAAGGTGCCCCCCTGGGCTATGCTGGAAGTTCCTGCACAAGCAGCACCAAGGAAGACGGACATGGAAAAAGAATTGATAGGACCTACGGCCACCCTCGCGGCGGCGATCCTCTCGAAGCTCGAGTCAGAGCACGATGCGTTCACGCGGGACATCATCACGAGCGCTTTCGAGGAGGCGTACTTCACGCTGCAGGAGGGCATTCAGCGGGTGGACAAGGAGTTGGCCCGGATCGAAGAAGCGAAGTTCTCCCCGCCGCAGTAATCGCGGCGCGCTCTGGCTCGAACTTCTCGCCAGAAACGGGCCAGACGCTGAACAAACCCAAGCCGCGCAGTGCGGGGTTCTCCTCTTCGGCCGCCCCTGAGTAACGCCTTGGTACAACGTGGTTACCCCGATGAGCGCACCGTGAAGACATGGCGGGTCATCCTGGCTTGTCATTCACAAACCAAGGGATAGCGTCATGACAATGCAAACCAACACACCCGGCCAAAGTCAAAGCAACCCGGGCAAAAAAGAAGACCAGCAGCAGCAGCAGACTCCCAGCAAGCAGCAGCCTGGGCAAGCTCCCAGCCAAAAGCAAGATCCAAAGCAACCCAGCTAAGCACTTGACGCTCGTCTAGACGAGCAAGGCCAACTGCAGATTGAGCCCGCTACATGCTGGCTCTCTTGTTTTAAGGGCGCACAGCGCTCCATGCGATCAGCGACCCGGCCAGCGTGCAACCAGCGCCAGCGCTTGATAATGGTCAGCCACAGATCCGGGCCATCGCTCGACCCGCTAACGCTCGTAAACCGTTATTCGCGGAACCTTGATGGTGAACACGCACCCTGTGCCAGGAATGTCCTGCACGATCAGGACACCACCGTTGGCTTCGACGTTTCGCCGGGCGATAAACAGACCAAGCCCTAATCCGCTCTTGTTGTCACCGACTTGAACAAAGGGCCGGAAGATGCTTGTGGTGGCTCCTTGCGGAAGACCACCGCAATGATCTTTCACTTCAATCAGCACATGGTCTCCCTCGGCGAAGGCGCGCAGAACGACCTCGGTGCGCGCTTGAGTGAACTTGACCGCGTTCTGGAGCAAATTCGTCAAAGCGGCCAGGAGAAGCTCACGATTCCCGGAAATGATGAGCTCTGCATCCACCACGTCGACCAAGAGCGTGCAGCCTTTGGTGCTCGCATCGAGCAATGCTGCATTCTTGGCCTCGTCCACGAATAAGCCAAGCGCAAAGGCTTCAGCATGCGCATCGATGGTGTGCCTGACCTGAGACAGGGATAGGCTGAGCAGGGCCGCCAACGAAGACAGGCTGCGTTTCAGCACTGCACCGGTTGCACCTCCAACGGGAAGCTTTCCCGACTCCAGCGCTGCAAATGCAAGCTTTGCTGTATGCAAATAGTTTCGTATCTCATGCACCAGTACGCCAAGACGCTCGTTCTCATCGGCGGAGTTTTGAACAGCAACGCTCGCATCACGCCAGATGCCGAACTCGGTGACCGCATCGGCGATGGCATTGTCCAGGCAACGGTTCAATGTGCGGAATTCGTCGACAGAGAATGCGGCATCGCGCTCGACGGCAAGGTCGGTGATGGCCTGGCAAAGGTCACCATAATCGTGCACCACCTGGTCCACGGTATAGCCGAGCTCCATGAGTGCCTTGCCATGGGCAGCAGCGCTCACGCCCATCTCCGACAAGGTGGCTGCATCACCGCCCGAGGCGCCGGAAATTCTGAAACTATCATCCACGTCGCCATTTTCCTGCGCCACCAGCGTCCGCATTAATTGGTCCAGAAACATCGGTATGCCATTGGCCAGCTGCGCCGTTGTCGCCGAGCGCCTGGGCCGTTGCAGAACCTTTGCCGCGCATCGCGCAATCAGCTCATCCCGATTGTTGGACAGGAATCGGTGCATATTGATCTCCGTCAGAAACCCGGCCTCGAGAAAGTCGAGGCGTTCACGGAATGGGGGCGGCGCCCCGTGAATAGTAACGAAAAACGGACAATGCCTCACATTTTGTTCTCCGAGAGATTTATCTACCTGGCGCATCGTGGCGGCACTCACTGACAGCGGACGATATCCACAACAGGCCATTGACCGACAGCGGAACGGCCAACTCGGCGGCTTGACAGGTGTGAGGGGTGGGATAAAACAGACATAGAGCGAGTTTTTGCTCAACGCGTCGTTCACGACCAAGGAGAGCAGCATGAATGCATCGATTACCCCACGGACAGCTGGCAAGCCAGCCGACCCAGACCTTGCCGAACAGGCCCATTCCGGCCATGGAGTCCCGTCGCAGGATCCTGATCCAGCGGCGCAGTTTGGCTTAAGTCCTGAAGAGGAAGAGCGCGAATATCACTCGGTTTTCATGGGCGGTGGCCTGGTTGCCGGAGCGGCGGCAGGCGCTGCCATCGGTGCCGCGTTGGCGGGCCCCGCAGGTGTCGTCGTCGGCGGAACGATCGGCAGCATTGCAGGCGCGTTGGGGGGCGCCGCCGCAAGCTCTACAAACCATCCGCAAGACCCCAGCGTTCCCGATACGTCCCACGAGAAAAAGCACAGCTGAAGCAGTGTGGATAGCACCGCCGCTTGCCACCTCAGAAACCACCATCAGGCACGTGCCACCAACGTAGCACTGGGATGGCTTCTTGCGTTCAATACAGGAGCGGTCAATAGGCCATTACCTGACTACTCCTGCATGCTGCTCAGTCCCAGACCGGGGCCAGACCCTCGGGGTTGACCTCGCGGCCGTTGCGCTCCAGGGCGGCAATCAAGGCCATGTCTTCGGCGTCCAGCTTCAAGTCCCGCGCCAGCAGGTTGCTGGCCAGGTTCTCGCGCTTGGTCGAGGACGGGATCACGGCATAGCCCAGCTGCAGCGCCCAGGCCAGCGCGACCTGCGCCACCGTGGCCTGGTGCTTGTGGGCGATCGTGGCCAGCACCGGGTCCTTCAGCACCTTCCCGTAGGCCAGAGTCATGTAGGAAGTCACGGCAATGCCCTGCTCCTTGAGGAAGGAGGTCAGCTTGCGGCCTTGCAGATAGGGGCTGAGCTCGATCTGGTTGGTGGCGATCTCACTCTTGCCCACGGCGGCGATGGCCTGACGGGTCAGTTCGATGTTGAAGTTGGAGATGCCGATCTGGCGGGTCAGGCCCAGGGCCTTGGCCTCGGCCAGCGCCTCCATGAACTCGGGCAGCTCCACGCCATTGCCGGGGGCGGGCCAGTGGATCAGGGTCAGGTCGACATAGTCGGTGCGCAGCTTCTTCAGGCTGTCGCGCAGGCTGGGCACCAGCTTGGTCTTGGCGTAGTTGTCGGTCCAGATCTTGGTGGTCACGAACAGCTCGCAGCGCGGCACGCCGCTTTCGGCAATGCCCTGGCCTACGTCGGCCTCGTTGCCATAGATCTGCGCCGTGTCGACAGCGCGATAGCCTACGTCCAGGGCGTTGCGCACCGAGTCGACCGCGGTTTGGCCGGTCAGGCGAAAGGTACCGGCGCCAAAGGAAGGAATATTGCTCATGAAAGGACTTCTCAGTAAGGTTGAAGGTGGGAAACAAGGTCCGAGGCAGCGTGTCTGCCATCCGTCTTTGTTTTCCCGATGACTGAAGTTTGCCTTGTTCATCTTTGCAAATTAAGCCCTGTATCTCACAAACTCTTTTGACATTAATTCAAATATAGGCAACGCAAGGTAGACGTGAATGCGAGCGTTTGTTCATTTTTTGATAGCAGATATCACGCAGCCATCAATGAAGAGAGCAAGTTCTGAAGGATAAGAATGCAAAAGGCCAGTCCCTGGACTGGCCTTTTTCCATGTTCCCCAGATCACGCGACCGAGGGCTGCGCGCACCTGCTCACCAGCCCGGCTTGCGCCCCGGCTGCGTAGTCCGCCGCTTCTGCTGCTGGGCCTGGGTCAGGCTTTCGACCAGATAGTCGCGCGAGGCCTGGCGGGCGAAGTCCACGGCCGTCCAGCCGCGCTGGTTCTTGGCCAGCGGGTCGGCGCCGTATTTCAGCAACTGGGCCACCACCTCTTCCGAGCTGTACTGCGCGGCCATCATCAGCGGCGTCGTGTCGTTGGGCGACGGGTCATCCACGGGCGCGCCCTTGCGCACCAGCAGTTGCACGATGGCCAGGCTGTCGGGCCGCGCGGCCGAGGCCGCATAGTGCAGCGCCGTCCAGCCGTCCTTCTCGACGGAGGCACCGCGGTCCAGGAGCTCGCGCACGATCGCCAGATGGCCTTTGATCGCCGCCAGCATCAGCGCGCTTTCACCCTGGCGGCTGGTTTCGTCCAGGCGGATGCCCGGCGACTTGAGCAGCACATCGAACACGCGCAGCGAATCGCGGCTCAGCGCCGCGACCAGGCCGGGACGACCGCGCGAGTCCAGGGTATTCGGGTCGGCGCCGCGAAATATCAGGTTGACCATGGCCCGGTCGTCGTCGCGAATCACCGCCCGCTCGAAATCCTCTTGCGCGTCGGCCCGCGCCTGCCCCACCAGGCCGGCAAGACCCAGGGCCAGGCCGCACTGCAGCCATTGGCGGCGGGCGCGCAGCCCGCTCATGCCACCACGCCCTTGAACAAGGCGTCGAAGTTGGCGCTGGTCAGCGCCGCGATCTCTTCCACCGGCAGGCCGCGCACCGCGGCGATCTGCTTGGCGACGTAGGGCACATAGGCCGGGCTGTTGGTCTTGCCGCGGTAAGGCATGGGTGCGAGGTAGGGACTGTCGGTTTCGATCAGCATCCGGTCCAGCGGCACGAAGGCCGCCACATCGCGCAGGTATTGCGCATTCTTGAACGTGACGATACCCGAAAAGGAGATGTAGTAGCCCAGGTCCAATGCGGCGCGGGCCACTTCGGCGGTTTCGGTGAAACAGTGCAGCACGCCGCCCGCCTGGCCGGGCGAGCCGTCTTCGCCCTCTTCGCGCAGTATGGACAGCGTGTCGTCCGAAGCGCTGCGCGTATGGATCACCAGCGGCTTCTGGCAAGCCCGGGCCGCACGGATATGCACGCGAAAACGTTCGCGCTGCCATTCGAGATCGGCGATGGTGCGTCCGCCCTTGCGGTCTTCCATGCCGTAGTAGTCGAGGCCGGTCTCGCCAATCGCCACCACGCGCGGCAGCGCGGCGCGATCGAGCAGGTCCTGCACGCTGGGCTCGGTCATGTCCTCGGTGTCGGGGTGCACGCCCACCGTGGCCCAGAAGTTGTCGTACTGCGTGGCCAGGGCGTGCACGTCGGCGAACTCTTCCATGGTGGTGCAAATGCACAGCGCGCGGTCCACCTGCGCCTCGGCCATGGCGGCGCGGATTTCGGGCAGATGGGCCGCCAGGGCTGGGTAGTTCAGATGGCAGTGGGAATCGGTAAACATGGAAAAACTCTCAAAAACAAAAATGCCGACCCGCGGTCCATGCGGGTCGGCATGCAGCCGCGGACATGCGCGCTGTCACACCGTTTGCGTCGCCTTGTCCCAGGCCAGCGCATCACCCAGAATCCGCTCGATCTTGTCCTTGAGCTGGCTGGATTTCTCATCCTTGGGAAACTTCAGGCCTATGCCTTGCGTGCGGTTGCCCGCGGCGCGCGCCGGCGTGACCCAGGCCACCTTGCCGGCAATGGGGTAGCGCTGCGGGTCGTCGGGCAGCGTCAACAGCACATACACATCGTCGCCCAGACGGTAGTCGCGCGGCGTCGGCACAAAGATGCCCCCTTCGGCAAAGATGGGGATATAGGCCGCGTACAAGGCGGCCTTTTCCTTGATGGCCAGTTGCATGACGCTGGGGCGCGGCGTGGTAGGTGTCAGGCTCATGGATGTGGTGCAGGTGGGCAACGGGCAGGCAAAGCGCCGGCCCTCATGCCCGCGAGTTTAGGACGCTTCTGGCCTGCGCGACAAGCGCTTCAAGCATCAGACCCGCATTGAAGGGGTGTTCGGCCGTGCGCAAGGCCTGGGACAAGGACTTGCTCCAGGCAGCGAGCTGCGGCAGCGGCGCGGGCACGGGCAGATCGGCGGGCGCGAAATAGCGCGGCTGGGCACCCGTGGCCCGGGCCAGCTGGTCATGGCAGATTTTCTGCAGCACGCCTATCGCCTGGGCCGGCGACAGGTCGGCCAGCGCCGAGACATCGCCCTGGGTCACGGCCCGGGGCAATTGCGTCCAGGCCTGGGCCGGCTTGCCGCTGCGCGCCAGCGCCAGGGCGTCGTCGGGGCGGCCGCCCGAAGCCTTGAGAAAGGCCTGGGCCGCGGCCGCGTCCAGGCCCTGGGCCTGCAGCCAGTCCTGCATGACCGCTTCCTGCGGCCAGGACATGGTGTGGAT
>JAMNYN010000620.1 GCA_023622805.1 Pseudomonadota bacterium
ACCTGATCTTCCAGCCTGCCGAAGAAGGCGGCGGCGGCGCGCGCGAGATGATCCGCGACGGCCTGTTCACGCGTTTTCCCATGCAGGCCGTGTTTGGCATGCACAACTGGCCCGGCATGGCCGAAGGCCAGATGGCGGTGAGCCCCGGGCCGGTCATGGCCTCGAGCAATGAATTCAAGATCACGGTGCGCGGCAAGGGCGGCCACGCGGCCATGCCGCACCTGGTGCTCGATCCCGTGCCCGTGGCGGCGCAAATCATCATGGGCTTGCAGACCATCGTCAGCCGCAGCCTCAAGCCCGTGGATGCGGGCGTGATCTCGGTCACCATGGTCCACGGCGGCGAGGCCAGCAACGTCGTGCCCGACACCGTGGAACTCGAAGGCACGGTGCGCACCTTCTCGGTGGCCGTGCTCGACATGATCGAGCAGCGCATGCAGCAGGTGATCGATGGCATCTGCGCCAGCCAGGGCGTGAAGTATGCGTTCGTGTTCGAGCGCAACTACCCGCCGACCATCAACACCGCGCCGGAGGCGGCGCTGGCGCGGGCGGTGATGCAGCGCCTGGTGGGTGCGGCCCAGGTGCTGGACCAGGAGCCCACCATGGGCGCCGAAGACTTTGCCTACATGCTGGAGGAAAAGCCCGGTGCCTACTGCTTCATCGCCAATGGCGAAGGCGACCACCGAGCCATCGGCCATGGCGGCGGGCCCTGCATGCTGCACAACCCCAGCTACGACTTCAACGACAGGCTGATTCCGTTGGGCGCGACGTTCTGGGTCGAGCTCGCCAAGGAGTGGCTGGCGAGTTCGACCCCCACGCTTGCTCGCTCCGCGTAGCTGCGCTGGGGGGGGCGCAGCCCCCCAGTTTCCCGCGCGCGGCGGAGCGGGGCCTGTCAGGCCTTGGTCAGCAGTTCGTCGAACTGCGCGTTGAGCTTGGCTTCTATGCTGTCCTTGAACATGGCGGCCAGAAAGCCCAGCTCGGCTTCGAGTTCGAACGCGCTCGCGGTCACCACGAGCCGGCCGTCGACGCCATTGCCGCTGAAGCGCAGCAGGTCTTGCGCGTCGCCGGGTTCATAGTCGCATTGCACGCCGAATTTTTCGGTGGCCTTTTCGCCCCAGCGCTGGGCATGTTGGCGGGCGGCGGGAAGGCCCAGCGTATGGGCGCGGGAAAGCTGGATGTCAGGCAAGGGTTAGTCCGGGTGAAGTGGCGTGAAGAGCGGGTGCTGCGATGACTACACTGGGCCGATCGCATCCCCTGATTTTAAGGAGCAACCTGCATGTCCGACCTGAACGCTGCTTTCGAAGCCGCCGTGGCCCATTCCAAGAATCTGAGCGAGCGGCCCGACAACGCCACGCTGCTCAAGATCTATGCCTTGTACAAACAGGCCACGCAGGGCGACAACGAAGAGAAGAAACCCAGCTTCTCGGACATGGTGGGTCGTGCGAAATGGGACGCCTGGGAAAAGCTCAAGGGCACGGACGGCGATGCGGCCCGGCAGCAGTACATTGCGCTGATTGAATCGCTGAGCTGAGCGGTCGGCGCGTCGCCGCCGGATCGAGCCACCTCTGGCCTGCCGCGGGTGGCTTTTTTCATGGACAGAGCGGTCAGGGCGTGCTGCACTGGGGCGGCAGCTCGCCGGGCTGCATCAGGGCGCACAGCGCCTGCAGGCGTGCGGCCGCGGGCAGGTGGGAGAGCTGCTCGACCGCGGCATGGAAGGCCGGCCAAGGCGCCTCCTGGCCCGCCTGCTGCGCGAACAGCGCTACAAAGGCCGGGACCCACAGCTCGTAGGCCGACAGGGCGCCAAAGGCCGCGTTGTTGGCCTGGGCCACCCACAGGTCCAGGCGCTGCAGGGCCTGCGCGCTGGCCTGGGGGTGTGCGGCCAGCAGCCATTGCGCGCGCAAGCTCTGGTAGCGGGCGCGAAAGTCATCCAGGATCACCTTTTTCGCCGCGGCCAGGGCGGTCGCTGTGTCCGGCGGCGCGGCATACAGGGCCTGCAGCCTGTCGCGCGTGTCATGCGTCAACGCGCGAAACGCCAGGCGGCGCTGCTGCGCGGCCTGCCAGGCGGGAGCGGCCGCGACCGCCGTGGCCGACTGTTGCAGCCAGGCGCGCGTGCCCATTTGCTGCACGGCCGAGGCATAGGACTCGTTGAACGCCATGTCGCTGGCCAGGTAGACGCGCTGGTGGGACAGCTCGTGGAACAGCAGGCCGACCAGCTCGCCTTCGGGCCAGTTCACAAAGGTATTGAGCAGCGGGTCGCCGCCGAGCCAGTTCAGATAGCCCAGCGTGGAATAGGCGGGCACGGGATAGACGAGTACTTCCAGGCCTTGCGCGGCCAGGCCGCCGGCCTGGGTCTGGGCGTCGGCCTGGGCGAAGTAGCCGCGGTAGCCGACGCAGCCGGCGATGGGGAAACACCATTGGTGCAGTTGCAGCGAATCGGGCGGGGCGGCCGTGACGTTCCACACGGCGGCCGTGCGGCCCAGATCGGCATAGCGGCGGTAGCTGGCGTTGTCGGGCAGGGCCAGGGCCTGGCTGGCGAAATCGCGCGCCTGCTGGGCCAGCAGCAGCTGGCGGCGCAGCGCGGGGGCGAGCGCTGGTGCCTCCAGCATCTGCGTCACCGGCCGGGCCGCTTCCAGCATCTGCCACTGCCCGCGCGCGCCCTGCCAGTAGTAGCCCAGGTCGGGCAGGGCGCAGCCGCTGAGCAGGGTCGCAAAGGCCAGGCAGGCCAGGCGCAGGGCCTGCGCCTGGCCCCGTTGCGCACGCTGCGGCCGAGGGCTGACTACACTGAGGGCTTCATTCACCATGTTTTCCGATCTGATGGACTTCTTTACGCTGGCGATCATTGTCTCCATTGCCATTTATGTGCTCAAGAAGCAGGAGCAGCGGCGTCGCACGCAACTGCTCGCCGAGTACCTGGGCCGCTACCAAATCGAGAAGCTCATGGGCGGCCTGGTGGAAGGCTATCTGCGCGCGCTGGGCGAAAGCGATCTGCAGCGCCGCACCCAGGTCTGGGCGCTGCTGGAAAGCACGGAGAAAAGCCTGGCCGAGCAGTTCCAGCGTTTTGCCGACGATTTTTCCAAGGTCGATGCAGAGCAGGTCCGCGTGAGCACTTTGCCGCTGGCGCTGCCCTATGTGGACAGAATTTACCCGCGTGGCACATTCGACATGCGCGAGCTGGTGAAGGTCCATGCGCGCGGACTGGCCGCGCCACAGGTTTATGCTGCGCAGGACGACGATGAACGCCGCAAGCGGGCCTTCACGCTCACGGCAGAAATTTTCCTCATGCAGCACAGCTGCCACTGGTTTTGCAAATCGCTGACCGTGGCTTCGGTGCGGCTGCTCGCGCGCCACCAGACGGCGTACGAGCAGGTGCTGGCCTCGGTTTCGTCCGCGACGCGGGACGCCTATCTGCGACTGATCGGCAGGGCCTAGGAGCTCAGGCCTGGGGGGTCGATTGCAGGACAAGGCCGATAGCCGGCCTAGGTGTAGAGCTATTGCGGGCTTTTTGTGGAAAGCGAAAAATAGTGCCTGACATGAAACAATTGATCCATACCCTTGAGGGCCGGCTGGAGCCGCTGCCGGTCTCCGTCGCCGTGGAATTGCCTTCGGGCCAGCGCGTGGGCAAAAGCTCTACCCAGGTGCTGCTGCGGTTTCGTTCACTCGCGCCGCTGGCGGCCCTGGCTGCCGGCCATATCGGCACGCTGGGGGCCGCGGTGGTCGAGGGCCAGGTGGAGCTCGAAGGGCGGGTGCGGGACATCATGCGCGCGGCGTCGGCGCTGCTGCAGTCCGACCCCGTGCGCGGCACGCCCAGCTGGTGGTCGCAAGTCATGGCACGCACGCGTTCCATGGCGCTGCACACCTTGACGCGCGATGCCGAGCAGGTCCAGTTCCATTACGACCTGTCCGATGATTTCTATGCCCTGTGGCTCGATCCCCGGCGGGTCTATTCCTGCGCCTATTACCGCGAGTCCGGCATGGACTTGGCCCAGGCCCAGGAAGCCAAGCTGGACCATATCTGTCGCAAGCTGCAGCTGCGTCCCGGCGAGCGCTTCCTGGACATAGGCGCGGGCTGGGGCGGCCTGCTGCTGTGGGCTGCCGAGCATTACGGCGTGAAGGCCCATGGCATCACCTTGTCGCGCAACCAGCATGCCTATGTGAACCAGCTGATCCAGCAGCGCGGCCTGCAGGACCGCATGCACATCGAGCTGTGCGACTACCGCGAGTTGCAGCCCGAGAAGGCGTTCGACAAGATTGCTTCGGTCGGCATGTTCGAGCATGTGGGCCAGGCCCATATGCCCGAGTACGGCGATACCGTGTGCCGCCTGCTCAAACCCGGCGGCATGGCCTTGATCCACGGCATCACGGCGGGCGGAGTGAATAATGTGGCAGTGGGCGCGGGCATGGGCGAGTTCATTGACCGTTATATCTTCCCGGGCGGCGAACTGCTGCATGTGAGCAAGGTCTTGCAGGCGCTGTCGCAAAGCGGCCTGGAGATGGTCGATACTGAAAACCTGAGACCCCATTACGCGCGCACGCTGTGGGCCTGGTCCGATGCGCTGGAAGCGCAGTTGCCGCAGGCGCAGCGCATTCTCGCGGCCCAGACCGATGCCGAACGCGGCGCGCGTGCGCTGCGTGCCTACCGGCTGTACCTGGCCGGCTGCGCCATGGGCTTCGAGCGTGGCTGGATCGCCCTGCACCAGATGCTGGTAACCCACCCCGACGGCCAGCTGAGCAGCGGCCCCATGGTCGGTGCCCAGTCCGGATACCCGTTCAATCGCGAATACATGTACACCCAAGGAGTTTCATGCCCTACAAGTTCCAATCCCGTGCCACCGCCGATCTGATCATGCTCGATGCCACGGCCCAGCGGCTGCTGGCCCTTATCGGCAAGGAGGCGGGCCGCCCCGGCATCATCACGCTGGAGCAGATTCCGGGCGCCATCGCGGCGCTGGAACAGGCGGTGCAAAACGACGAAGCCCAGCGCGCCGCGGCCGGCAACGGCCAGGACGATGAAGAGGTGTCGGAAGACGACGCCCCCAGCCCGCGCGACAGCGTGAGCCTGCGCCAGCGCGCGGCGCCTTTCATCGAAATGCTGGGCCGCAGCGCCGCAGAAGGCCGCGACGTGACCTGGTAAAAACAAAAAAGCCGCCAGCCTGAAAGGGCTGGCGGCTTTTTTAAAAGTACTGGCTTTGCAACGCTCGCAATGCCCACGGTCTACGAAACTGGCGTATCCCAGCAAGGGACAGCGAGCAAGGGCCGCCCCGCAGCGATGGCGCCGTCCCTAGCCGGGCGCCCCCCTCCACCGAAGGATGAGAGGGGGAAGCGGGGGCTGCGCATGCCGCGAAGCGGCTCAGGGGGTGCTTTTATTTAATCAGCGTAAGCGCCAGCCGCCTGGATGACCTTGCCCCAGGTGGCGATTTCCGACTGCACAAACTTCTTGTGGCCTTCGGGCGTGATGCGGTCGTCGGCGGCAATCACGGCACCCAGCTGTTCTTCCTTGTGGATGAATTCAGGTTCCTTGAGCGCCAGGCGCATGGCTTCGTTGACCTTCTTGACCACGGCGGCAGGCGTGCCCTTGGGCGCGTACAGGCCGTGCCAGACGGTGACCTGGAAGTCCTTGAGGCCGCTTTCCGCCAGCGTAGGCAGGGACTTGAGCGCAGGCGTGGTCAGGCGCTTGGGCGTGGTCACGGCGTAGGCCTTGACCTTCTTGGATTCAATCTGCGCCGTGGTGTTGGTGGTCTGGTCGCACAGCAGGTCGACCTGGTTGCCCATCAGGTCGGCAATCGCCGGAGCCGCGCCCTTGTAGGGTACGGGCGTCATTTCGGTCTTCAGCGAAGATTGCAGCATCAGGCCGCAGAGGTGGGAGGCGGAACCGATGCCGGCATTGGCCAGGTTGACCTTGCCCTGGTTCTTGGCGATCCAGGCCAGCAGCTCCTTGTAGTTGTCCGCGGGCAGCGTGGGCTTGCCGATCAGCGTCATGGGCACATCGTTGATGATGCCCAGGTACTCGAAGTCATTGACCACGTTGAACGACAGCTTGCGGTACAGCGAAGGCACGGTGGCCATGCCGATGTGGTTGAGCAGCAAGGTGTAGCCATCAGGGTTGGCGCGGGCCACCTTGGCGATACCGATGGCGCTGCCGGCGCCGGCAGTGTTGTCGATGACGATGGTCGCATTGCCCAGATGCTTGCGCATCGAGTCGGCGAGATCGCGGGCCACGCGGTCGGTCGGGCCGCCAGCGGTGAACGGCACGACGATGGTGATCGATTTGCCCGCGACGGGGTAATCCTGGGCTTGCACTCCGACGGCGGCAATGGCAGCCATGGCGAGGGTCGCCAGTTTGAAAAATTTCTGCATGTATTGTCTCCTTATGAGGATGAATCATAGGGAGGATTCGTGCGAATGTTCCTACGCAAAAACAAGTGTTTTCCCTGTGAAAACACAAAAAAAACCGGGCAGGACGGGTTGCGCCGCTGCCCGGGGTTCAGCGGTAGCTGCGCGCGTCTTCGATCACCACGCCGTCGTTGGGCAACTGGCCGGGCGCCAGGGGCTGCACATCGCAGCGCAGCTTGGTGAGATCGCGCACGCATTCCCCGATCTGGCGCAGAAGCGCGGGATCGGTGTCCAGTGTTTCGACCTGCAGTTCCATGCTGTCGTTGGCCATTTCTCCGCGCACCACCAGGCGCGCGCGCAGCACCTGGTCGAAGCGCTGCACGACCTGATTGACCTGGGCCGGGTGCACGAACATGCCGCGCACCTTGGTGGTCTGGTCGGCGCGCCCCATCCAGCCCTTGATGCGGGTGTTGGTGCGCCCCGTGGGGCAGTCGCCTGGCAGCACGGCCGACAGGTCGCCGGTGCCAAAGCGCACCAGCGGATAGCCGGGGTTGAGCGTGGTGACGACCAGTTCGCCGACTTCGCCGTCGGGCACGGGGTCGCCGGTGCCGGGGCGCACGATTTCCACGATCACGTTTTCATCGACCACCAGGCCTTCGCGCGCGGAGGTCTCGTAGGCGATCAGGCCCAGGTCGGCCGTGGCATAGCACTGGTAGGCCTGAACGCCGCGCTCGGCCAGCCAGTCGCGCAGCGATGGCGGAAAGGCTTCGCCCGAGACCAGGGCCTTGCGCAGGCTGGGCAGGTCCTGGCCCAGGCTTTGCGCTTTTTCCATCAGGATGCGCAGAAAGCTGGGCGTGCCGATATAGCCCGCGGGACGCAGTTCGGCCATGGCCTGGACCTGCTGTTCGGTCTGGCCCGTGCCCGCGGCAAACACCGTGCAACCCAGGGCCTGGGCGCCGGTTTCCATCATCGCGCCCGCGGGCACGAAGTGGTAGCTGAAACTGTTGTGCACCAGCTCGCCCGAGCGAAAGCCCGCGGCGTGGATGGCGCGCGCCATGCGCCAGTAGTCGCGCCCGCAGCCTTCGGGCTCGTAGATGCCGCCGGGGCTGGAAAACACGCGCGGCATCTGGGCGCCGAAGGCCAGCGCGCTGAAGCCGCCGAAAGGGTTGTCGGCGCGCAAGGCCTGTTGGCGCTCCAGCAACTGCGACTTGCGTGTCACGGGCAGCCGGGCCAGGGCCTGGCGCGAGGTGACGGTGTCCGGGTCCACATCGGCCAGGATTTCGGCAAATGCCGGCGAGGCCTGGCACGCATGCGCAATCTGGTGCGGCAGTGCCGCCATCAAGGCCTGTTCGCGCGCCGCGGGGGCGCGCGATTCAAGCGCATCGTAATGATCTGTCATGGAGGATTCCTTGGCTCCGGGAGGGCGCGGGGGTGAGCAGGGGGTGGTCCGTCAGGCCAGCCAGCGCTTGCGCCGCTTGTAGCTTTTGACGTCCTTGAAGCTTTTGCGTTCGCCTCCGCCCATGCCGAGGTAGAACTCCTTGACGTCTTCGTTGTTGGCCAGTTCAGCGGCCGGGCCGTCCATGACGATGCGGCCGCTTTCCATGATGTAGCCGTAGTCGGCATAGCGCAGGGCCATGCTGGTGTTCTGTTCTGCGAGCAGGAAAGTGACCTGCTCCTTGGTGTTCAAGTCCTTGACGATGTTGAACACCTCTTCGACGATTTGCGGCGCCAGGCCCATCGACGGCTCGTCGAGCAGCACCATGCGCGGGTTGCTCATCAGCGCCCGGCCGATGGCGCACATCTGCTGCTCGCCGCCCGAGGTGTAGGCGGCCTGCGAGTGGCGCCGGGTTTTCAGGCGCGGAAAGTAGTTGTAGACCTTCTCCAGATTGGCGGCGATT
>JAMNYN010000654.1 GCA_023622805.1 Pseudomonadota bacterium
AGTGCGCGGCTTTTCTCGACCCAATACTGCTTCATGACCATGCGGTCCGATTCGTCCTTGCGCGGGCGAGTCGCCAGCGCAATCACCTGCTTTTCGAGTGTGGTCGCCGTCTCCCGCGTCTTGCCCTCATGGGCCAGCGCTTCCTCGATGATCCGGCTGCGCGCTGAAAACGCCTCAATCTGCTCGCGGCTGATGTGGGCCAGCTCGAAATTCCCCTTGCCATCCACCAGGCGTATGGCATAGCCAAGTGCCTGCAAGCCCTTGGCCAGCTCGGCCTTGTAGAGTGCGTCCACCTCATGCTGCACGCGAAAGATGTCTTCGTTCGACAGTGCCCGCCAGGCGCCATCTGCGCGCTGCGTCATGTTGAGAATGACGGCGTGCGTGTGCATTTGCGGATCTTTTGCCCGGCTCATCTCGTGGCGGAACTTGGCTATGACCATGTTGGCTGTGCGCTCGCGGTAGCTCTTACCCTGTACCTTCCTGCGGGCCTGCGCCAACTTCTCGACCTGCTCCAACGCACGCGCAACAGCACGGTCGTGCGCGGTCGTGACCTCCTTGTCGCCGGCGACCAGCGCCTGCATGGAGACTGACTTCGGGGCGGAAAACGTGAGGTCGAGCCCCATGCGCTTCTTGTTGTCGACCGGATCAAAAGTCTTCTGGATGCATTCGCGGCTTGGGAGCTGGCCATTGAGCAGCCGTGCGAACTGCGCCTGGTCAACGGGCCCCGTCAGGCCCAGCGCTTGCGCGCCCTGGCCCTGCCACTCGCCCGGATGCTCCTTGGCGTAGTAATCGTCCGCTGCCGCAAAGTAATGAGCGGCCGCGTACTGGTTGTTGCCGCGAATCGACGTGACGTTGAGCATGGCCTGGTCCCATCACTTGATATCGATCGCCACCGCGCGATGCGGGTAGTTCATGTAGGGCAGCTTGATCTTGGCGATGGGGAAGTCCTCCGCAAACATCACATAACCTTCCAAGTCCTTGAGGTTCGAGATCTCCGAATCCAGAACCACTGGCTCCGGGGGGCAGGTGACCACATGGCGGCTGCGTCCGCCACCCCCGCGGCCGCCTGCGTTGGTGGTGGTCTGGACCCGTTCGACATGCTGCTTGCCAAGAATCTCGCTGGCCTTGTCGGCATTGAGTGCGTTCGAGGCGCCAAAGATGAGGTAATTGCGGAAGCAGCTGAGCAGAGTCTTGGCGGCGTCCCTGCCGTAGGTTTCGTCCAGCTGGGCCCAATCCTGAATTGAAGCCGCCATGCGCAGCCCATGCTTGCGGCCCTTGGTGGCAGCCGGAACGAACGATTCAAGCTTGCCCAGCGATTCCAGTTCATCCAGGAACAGCCACAACCGGCGCGACTGGGGCTGTCCGTCGTCCAGCACGCTGAGGATGGTCGCGCACACCGTGTCTATCCATGTAGCGACCAGCGGACGCTGCGCGGCGCGCATATCCTCGCGCCAGGTGATGAACAGATTTCCCGCGAGCGGGTCATGCACCCATTGGTGCAGGGAGAAATCGCCCTGGGTCATGAAGCGCAGCGGCCGCACGTACTTGTTCATCAAGAACTGGATCGACGCGATGGCCTTCTCGGCGTTCTCGCGAAAGTATCCTTGCGAATCCGTGTTGACGAGAAATTCGCGGATGACCGCGCCGTCCTCGCGCACCAGCAGGTTGACCAACGTGTCTTGATCGGGCTGATTTGTTTCGACCAGCTTGCGCATGGTGTCGGCCAGCACATCGCGCGCATAGGCACACCACTGCTCATCGCTGGGATCGACCTGCGGCGGGATCACACTTTTTGCCATCCGGTCGAAGTCATGCACGCCCTTGATCTCGTTGAACAGCGTCCAGCCCGAAGAACGGCGATCAAACGGATTCAGAATCGTATCGCCAGGGAAGCTGAACTTTGAATAAAACGTGCCGTTCGGATCGATCACCGCCATCTTGTCGCGTCGCTTCACGGCAGACGCGATCATGCTTTCCATTGCGACCGATTTGCCGGCACCAATGGACGCACAGATCAGCGTGTTGCGGTTTTCCAGGTGCAGCGGCATAGGCATGGGGCCGATCATGATGGGCTGCAGTGGCTTCACACCATCCTGCTGGGCACGCCGCCGGTGGTTCTCGCGGCGATTCGCGGCGTCGACCTTGGCCTGCACCCGGTGCCAATTCGCGATGCGCGAGCCGCGCATCCAGCGCAGATACGCCGCCCCTCGGAACCCGTCATCGCCATACGCATGGAACATATACGCTGCAGCCGCGGCCAGCCCCAAGCCCGCAACGACCCCGGCGACGATAAACGGATTGCTGGGCGTCGCCTGTATGGCGACCGTAAGGGCTTGCGGCAGCGGTGACAGAGGGACATTGCCGGCATAGGCGCCGGCCAGCCATCCGGCAAGCGGCAGGGAGATGCCAAACAGCCAGCTTGCAGTCTCGACTTCGTGCTTCTGCATTGCTTACATCCTCGAGAAACCGCATCGCTGCGGGGGGCAAAAATCCAGATCAGTGCCTTGGCGAGGCAGGGCCGGTGCAAGCCATGGCTGCCGGGTACTCCGTGGACGACCTTACGGATCTTCTGTAAAACGCCGCAGGAGCTCTGCCAGCTGGGGCATGGTGTCCAGCAAGTCGGTCGCCACGCTGGCGTTCTCGCATGCGCAAAGCAGCGCATGGACTTCTGCCGCAGTGGCTTTCCTCTGGACCAGAAACAGCAGCATGGCCAGCAGCGCATGTGCGACTCTTTGGCTGCGCTCTGTCTCTGCCAAGCGACTGATCAGTTCCTGGCGGTCGGCCCAGGCTTGCAGGCTGTCCTGCACCGCTTGATGTTGGCCATCACGTCCCAGCGACTTGTCGCGAATGTATTTCGACAAATGCTTGTAGCCCGCCAGCGCGGCCGCTTCCTCGACTCTGCGCCTGTCCTCGTCTGAGTACCAAACGGGGATGGCCTTGCCGATGCTCATGGCCCCAACCTCTCTATAGAAGATCCTATAGGCATACATCTAACGCACATGCGGTTCTCCGGTTGTTGGCTATAGAGCTGGATATAGCCGCCTCGGCCTTGGAATATGGTCGAAAGCGGGAGTCTGCGGGGAGTTTCCCTCCTGGAGGGAGGTGCGTATTGTGTATTGAGATTTTGGGCCTGTTAAGGACCAGAATCTCCAGGGGGTTAAGGAGCGTGGAATCCATGGAGCCCGAAGGGCGTCGGGTCAAAGACAAACGGTGGACAGAAAGTGAACAATTCGTGGACGAGATGCAGGCATAACAACATCAATAGAAGGACTATGAGGACGAAAAAATGCATGCAGGCGTACAGTGCTACAGGCCAATATACGAGTGCCGCCTATGATGAATCAAAGCGTAAAACTTGCAATCAAGCAAACGGAACCGACCACAAAGGCCGCACTGCTGCGGCAGGTGATGCCTGACATCGAGGTCAAACTGGCAGCAGGGGTGCAACTTGGGGTGATTCACAAGGCACTGGTCACTGCCGGTTTTGAGCTGAGCTTTCAGACGCTCAAGACCTATTTGTATCGGCATCGGAGAAAAGAAGCTTCCTTGATTCGGGTGAATAATGCCTTCCGCCAACCCGCAGAAATATCTCAATCAACCGAATGCAGTGTTGTTCGGGATTCTGATGAGAATTCATCGAATAGATCTGCGACCCGAGAGCCCTTGTCAATGCAAGAGATAGATCGATTGATGAGGCCCGACCCTGCGCAGCAGGCAGAAAAATTGGCCCGTTACGAACGTTTGGCGAAGCAAGAGCGAAGGAGCCGGGAATGAAAGTAGCGGTGATCAACTTCAGCGGTAATCCAGGGAAAACCACCTTGGTTGAAAACCTGCTTGCCCCGCGCATGACAGCGCAAAAGTTCAGGGTGGAAACGATCAACGCGGGACCGTTGTCGGATTCTGGTGCAAAAAACCTCAAGGGAAAGGACTTTGGCGGCTTGCAGGAAGACTTGATGCTGCTCGAGTCGGCCATTGTGGATGTGGGCGCTTCCAATGTGGAAGAGTTCATCAAACAGATGGGACAGTTTGACGGATCCCATGAGGAGTTCGATTGCTTTGTCGTTCCGACGGTCAGCGAAAAGAAGCAGCAAATCGACACAGTGAACACCATTGAGACACTGGCTGGCCTGGGTGTTCCAACGAGGAAGATTCGTGTGGTTTTTAATAAAGTAGAGTTGGAGGATGCCGGCGATCTGCCGCGAATTTTCAGTACGATATTCGGTTTGCATGCAGACAAAAAATGCTTCACTCTGAAAAGAGATGCTGTAGTTTTTAGGAATGAAATATTCGAGCGACTGCACCTTCTTAAAAAAAACGTCGCAGAAATAGTCGCCGACAAGACAGATTACAGATCCATGCTCCGTCAAGCGAAGGAGGATGATGATAAAGCGCATGCGGTCAGCATGATTTCGGCCCAGCGACTGGCGAATTCGGCGCAAAAGAACCTGGATGACGTTTACAAGGCGTTGTTCACTGAAGCGAGGATTTGATGGGAATCAATAATGTGACCACTGCCCGCGAAGCGTTGATGGCCGAGCTGCTGCAAGATGCCGATGCCCTTGTTCGCCGTTTCGAGCAGGTTGATGATGCGATGGCCGGAAAAATAGAGAAGGCGGCCGCCGATGCGGCGGGCAAGGCATTCCTGGCTTTCAAGCTAAATTTTGAGTCGGTGATTGAAAATAATGCCGAAAAAATGACGGAGGCTGGACGTTATGCGGCTGCGCAGATCGGGAATCAGCTCAATAGCCAAGCCATGCAAATATTTTCTGCAAATGCTGCGCTTGGAAAGCAGGCGCATAGGTTCGTGTTGCTGCTGGTGATGCTGGGCCTGTTGGCCGGCGCCGCGGGCGGCTTCATTGGCGCCAAGATGGCCGGTGCATGAACCCCTTGTCTTCTTTGGGCGGGAGGTGCAACGTCAGTGAGGCTAGGATGGGTCGGCGCAAGGGGTCTGCGCTGGCGGGGGGCTGGAAAAGGTGTTCCGCCTACCGTCCACCGATGCCCCATCAAAGATGATGCTATGCGTTTGAGCGCCCCACGACTTTTGTGCAGAGCGCTACAAGCCTTTCCTCAATCAAAGCGCGACGTTTCTGGAGTATTATGAAAATTCCGTCACTTCCAAGCCTCTATCAGATAACTCCAGAGCCGCAGGATCCTCCGAATTTCGATGGTTTTCTTGCGCAGCTGAATTGCACTCTTGAGCTGGGAATAAAACTGGTACAGCTGAGAGCAAAGAACCTTGAGAGACGCGACCATCTGTATATTGCTCAACGGGCGCTAAAAATATGTCGAGATCATGGGGCATTAATGGTGCTCAACGGTTCTGTGGAAATGACGCTGGAGGCAGGCTGTGACGGGGTGCATTTAAACAGCAATGCATTGATGTCGTGCAAATTTCGCCCCGCGCCGGAGAATATTCTTTTGTCCGCAGCGTGTCACAATGCCGCACAAATTTCGCATGCTGAAAGCATGGGGGCCGACTTCGTCACGTTGTCCCCGGTGTTGCCGACAAAGACCCATCCAGAAGCAGCGCCTATGGGTTGGGAAAGTTTCGGTGAGATAGTATCCGGCTCAAAAATTCCTGTATTTGCACTTGGAGGAATGCGTCCAGAACTGATAGGGACAGCAAAGGAGTACGGGGCCTGGGGTGTCGCAGCTATTTCCTCCACTTGGTATGGAAGTTCGTCAGTCGAATAGATGCCTGTGCATGTAAAGCTGCTGCACGAGAATTGATTTTCTAGTGTGTCCAAATTTCATCTTCAATTTTTCCACGTGACTTTCTACGGTGCGAGGAGAAATGCGAAGAGCCACACCGATATCTTTGATGGTTGCGCCAGTAATAAGCAGTTTTGCAATATCTTTTTCGCGTGGCGTCATGATTTCCAAAATTGATTTGGAATTGACTTTGTATGCATTTTCCACAGGCTCGGCGCAATGGAGGCGATGATTGTCCGCCTCGAAAATAAGTGGCTTTGCTTTTTCAATGAAATATTCTGAGAATGACTCAAGTTTTTCAATGTTGTTGATGTAGTAGTTGACGACTATTGCACTGCTGCGAGGAGCGTAGAATATGAAATATTCGCAAAGCTGTTCTGCTTTTTTGAGGATGGAAAAGTAATGACAATGGTTGAAATATTCTCGCTGGTCCAGGAGTTGATTTCGATATCTCTCGCGAAGATCAGGAGGGTACGTTTCTACCTTCTCCTCCAAAAAAGAATATCTTTCATTCTTGTTGAAGTACTGTGGCGTGTATGCACCGACGATGTACCGGGCCTTGTGAAAAGTATGGTCAAAGGCCGCAGCATCACTCCATAATTCGCTTCTTGTGCCATCCTTGAAAAGGCGCGAGTAGGAAAAAGCATTGATCCCCGAAGATTCGAAAAAAGGACGGCATATATCAAGAATATCGTGTGAAATAGATGTGTTTTCCATCGCTATTGCCTTTGCCTATTTGAGCTGGGATGAATATGACTTTTTGAGGAATACGGGGCGTAAGTCTAGGTTGGACTAGGTCGAATCTGGAAGAGATCTCCACCTTGCCATTGGTGGAATGCGCCAGAATAGAGATCGACCTTCGCCCGGGAGGCTGCTTCGATGGGCGGGGCGTTAACCAGAATGCGAGTTGAATAGTGCTGGGGACCCATTGAAACAGCCAATTGATTTTTCAAGGCTTTGCTGGGCATGGCTCCATGCGAGGGCTGCCCATTCGGAAGGGGCGAAAGCCCCTTCCGTCATTCATCCATTCAGCCCTTGAGTTGTTTCATGCCTTCGGCCAGCATCCACAAGGCGCGGTTGATTTTCACGTTCTGGTCAATGCCCTGAATGGCCCGCGTGCTGTGTCTGCGCCCGGTCGCCGAGCGTCCATGCAGGCCGCCCTGGGTCAAATTCTCCTGCACGCGGTTGTAGGCGCTCCACAGGTCCGGCCGGTCGTCCTCGAGGCGGCGTGGTACCAACAACTGCGCTGGAGTGATGGGCGCGGGCATGGTCAATTCCTCGTATTTGAGGGACAGCGCCGCCTGAGCAAACACCTGTTCTTCCGCCTTGTCCAGGGTGATGGCGCGCATCTGATCGCGGTGCTCGCACACCTGCTGGAACCCGTCCAGGACGGTATAGGCGCCTTCCACCACCTGGCCGATCACATCGCCTTTGTGCGGCACGCGGACATCGGCGACCACATCGCCGCACACCAGACCGTTGTTGCAGACAAAACGAAGCATGCCCGCCAGCATTTGGTAGCTGCTGCTGCCATCGTGCGAGTTCAGCAGAATGATTTCATTGGCCTCGGCGCCATTGATCTGTCCGGCATGGCGCAGCCGAACCATATGTTTGGTGTGCTCGCGCTTGCCTTCGTCGCGCACACGGGTCTGACACACCATGAAGGGCTGAAAGCCTTCCTTGCGCAGCTCCGACAGAATTGCGCCGGTCGCGATGTAGCAGTAGCGGTCCGATCGGCTAGCGTGCTTGTCTGGGGCAAAGATCGAGGGGGCCACATCGCGGATTTGCACATCGGACAGCGGTCAGTAGCTGCGCAAGATGGGGGATTGGGATGCGAAGCTTGATGCGATTTGCATGGTCTATCTCCTGAAGTTGGCTGCTGTCGTGTCAAAGCTGACCGGATTCCAAGATTCGGAGCCCGTTGTGGCTTTGGTTGGTTCGGCGCAGCGACCTGGGCCGGTCCTGTTTGCCGCCGTCTTTCCTGAGTTCATCGCCCGCGAACAACCGGGCCTGCGAGGGACTGGCAGTCAAGGAGGCAAGCGCAGGGTGGGTGCGGCCCGCAGGCGCCAGCCGAGGACACGGCCCTGCGCGCCTTGACGGCCAGGCACCGCTGGCTACGGTCGCGGAAAGGCGATGAACTTGGGAAAGATGATCAGCGGCCTTCGGGCCAGTGAATGCGCTGAACCAACGCCGCGCGGCGAGCGCCTCTGCGTGCCGGAGGCGCGCCTGACTGGATGGCTGTGGGCCGATCAGGCGCCGCCTGTTCGGCGGTACCGCAGGGGCGCCAAACGCAGAGCGGCGGGGAAGGTCTGCAAGACGATCCCCTGGAGGGCAAGCGCAGCGCGCAGGCTGGCACCGCAGTGACGGCCGCAGGCATCAGGGATCAAAGCCGGATGGCCGCGACTCGGCACGAGGCGCGGGGCAACGCCCGCGAGCCCGACGGCGTTACGC
>JAMNYN010000174.1 GCA_023622805.1 Pseudomonadota bacterium
CAACAAGATGCGTTGGGCTCGCGGCGCCGTGGGCGGTACGCTGTTCTGCGTGGACGACACCACCGAGGCGCTGACGCAACGCGGCTGGGTCGGCCCCGACGATCTGCGCCCGGGCGACATGCTCGCTTCGTTCGACATGGCCGCGGAGCGCCTGATCTGGGCGCCGATGCAGTCGGTGCATATCTTTGACCACGATGGCGAGATGGTGCATGCCCAGTCCAAGACTTTGGACATGCTCATGACCCCTGACCACCGGGTGGTGCACTACAAGGAGAAGCGGACCAAGGGCGCGAAGCGCGGGACGACGCATTGGGAGGTGGGTGTTGCCGAGGCGCAGGACATCCCGGTGTCGCACAGGGTGCAGATCCCCACCGCCGCACCTTTCGACCATGTACCAGTCGGTGAGCCCATCACCGATGCGCAAGCGCGGGTGCTCGGATGGGTGGTCACGGAGGGCTGGTTTACGAAGAAGAATCGCGGCCGGGAGGAGTGGGGCGGCGCGTTGAAGCTCTATCAGAACGAAGGCCGCACGGCCGACCTGATCCGGGCAGATCTTCGTGAGGCTGGCCTCGAATACACCGAGACCAGCTGGAATTACGAGGGCGGAAACGCCCTGCACATCCGGTTCAACATCAAGAAGACCAGCGCCGCCGTGTTGCGCGAGATGCTGCCAGGCAAGCAGCTCACTCCAGCGCTGCTGATGCGCATGACGAAGGCCCAGATCGAACAGCTTGTCGACCGCATGATTGAGGGCGACGGGTCGGAATCGTCGGTCGGGCAGCGTTGCCTCATCCAGAACCCCGGGCAGACACTGGAGACGTTCCAGATGGCGCTGACGATCCTGGGCAAGAGCTTCCGGGTGTCCAAACACGGCCCGGGCTGCCGCAAGGTCTTGATCCGCGAATCTAGCACGACGGAAAATGGCCGGTACTCGGTCAAAAAATCAGAGCGCGTCCACTACACCGGCCGCGTGTGGTGCCCGATTGTTCCTAGCACTAGTACCTGGATGGCCCGCCGCAACGGGATGCCGTTCATCACCCACAACACGTTCAAGACCTACTCGATTGCCTACCTGGAGCTGATGCACCGCATGTGGACGCAAGGCGGCCCCGAGGGCAAGAAGGCCGTGGGCATGGCCTTGGTGATGCTCATGCTGATGGGCGGGGCCGGCGGGCTGCCTTTCGCGGAAGACCTAGAGGACGTCATCGACTCCCTGGGCCAGGCCATGGGCTACAACATTTCGGCCAAACAATGGCGCAAGCAAGCCATGCGGTCGGTGCTGGGCGAATCGCTGGGGGAGTTCCTGGAGTCTGGCGTATCAGGCCTGCCAGGTTCACCGGTGGACGTTTCGGGCCGTCTGGGTATGGGCAACCTGCTGCCCGGCACCGGCCTGATGCTCACCAAGCGCGACAACACCCGCGACCTGCTGGAGCTGGCTGGTCCAGCGGGTGACTTCATCAAGCGCGGTTTTGCTGGCGCTGGTATGGCGCTGAAGGGTCTGGCCACCGGCGGCCAGCGGGCGCTGGATGGAGAACTCGGCGCGGCGGGCGGCGCGGTGCTGGGCGGCGTGGCCCGCGGAGCGCTGGAGGTCTCTCCGGGCGCGGTGCGCAACGTGGCCAAGGGAATCGATATGGCTGCCCGGGGCATGTACCGCGACAGCAAGGGCTACAAGGTGCTGGACACCACGATCGCGGAGGCCCTGGCCAAGGGCGCGGGCTTCCAACCCAAGAGCGTGGCCGAGGTGCAGGAGGCCAACAGCTTCATGCTGCGCAGCAAGAGCTTCTACACCCAGAACTCGAGCGAGATCAAGGCGGAGTGGGCCAAGGCGCTGTTTGAAAAGGACGAGTCTGGCCTGGCCCAGGTGCGCGAGCGCTTGGCAGCCTGGAACCGCAACAATCCAGAGCAGCCCATCGTGGTGAAGATGCCCGACGTCTGGAAGAAGGTCCGCGAGATGGGCAAGGACCGCACCCAGCGCATTGCTGACACGGCGCCGAAGGCACTGCGGGCGCAGATGCGGGAGGAGGTTGCGGGGTTGCGGGGGTGATGCTTTGGGATTTTGGCGTGGATCGCTACCCGTCTAGGGTTCGACTCCGCGCCTGCCCGGCAACAGACTGCGGGCATGGCTTCCAAACCCACATCCATCGGCCCCTTCCCGCGCGGGATGGACAACCGCCGTCCCGACTTCAAGCTCGCGCTGAGCAAGGACGAGGGCGGCGGGCACCTGCTGCGCGATGCGGTGAACGTGGACGTGACGCCTTCGGGCTCCGTCAAGTCCCGCGCCGGCTATACGCTGGCCGAAGCAGGCCTGGACTGCCACTCTGCATGGGCGCCAGTTGACGGGGCCTATGCGCTGTACTGCGACTCCGGCGACCTGTTCCGCCTGGACGTGGATGCGGATGGCACCACAGCGCGCAACCAGGTGGCCAGCGGATACGGCCGCGTCACGCCGGTGGCGTTCACCAAGGTCAATGAGGCGGTCTACTTCACCGACGGCATCCGTGTGGGCTCCTACCATCCGGCGCCCGGGCCCACGCCGCGCTGGCTCGATGCCGTGCCCCGCATGGTTGGGGATGTGCAGTTCTCGGTCATGCCCGCCGGATCGAGCATTGCGCACCACGGTGGGCGGCTGCTGGTGGCAGTGGGCAATGCGCTGATCTACAGCGAGCCGTTCACCCCCAACCTGCGCGACGAATCGCGCGGCTTCGAAATTTTCCCCGGGCCCATCACCTGCGTCGCAGCTGTCGAGGCCGGCGTCTTCGTGATGGCCGACCAGACCTACTTCCTGCCCGGTGGCTTGCCGGCGCCGTCCCTGCGCTCAGTGCTGCCTTATGGCGCGCTTGCCGGCTCGGTGGGCTACCGCAGCGACGGCAGCGCGCACTGGATGAGCGCGCGCGGCGTGGTGTCGGTGTCATCCGAGGGCGCGCTGTCAAACCTGCAGGAGCGCCATATCGCCATGCAGGCCACCGGCGGCAGCGCCACCTTGTACCGCGAGGCCGACGGCATGCATGCCATCGTCGCCGCGCTTTCCACCCCCAGCAGCGCGGCGGCCGGTGTCGGCTCCTATGCCCAGGCCCGCATTGTCAGAAAGGACAAACCATGAACGCACTCTTCAAATGCGGCTTCGTCTACGACGTGGCCACGCGCCGCAGGGCCGACGGGGCGCTGATCGAGGCGCTGCACGCGCGCAACCGTGTCCCAGGCGAAGGCCTGGACCTGATCGCTTCGGCCATTTTCAAGCAAGGCACCGTGCCTGAGCAGCTTCATATCGGGCTGTGGTCTGGCGCGTATCAGCCCAACGGCACGGAGACGGCGGCCACGCTGCCCACGCTGGTCACTGAGCTGGCGGGCTACGAGGGCGCGACCCGCAAGCTGTTTGTGCCCGGCTCTGTGGCCAGCGGTGGCTGCTCCAACGCCGCGTCGCTGGCGCTTTTCAATTTCAGCGCGGACGCCGTGGTCAATGGCGCATTCATCAGCACCGCGCCGGCCAAGGGCGCGATCAACGGGACGCTGTTGTCCGTGGTGCGCTTCCCGGCCGCGCGCGCGGTGGACGCCTCGGTCTACCTCGAAATTCTCTCCGGCTTCCAGTTCCTCTCTATGTAAGGACCACCACTATGCTCAAAACTTCCACTGGCCTGCGCAATCACATGCTCGCCGTCGGCAGCGCCAAGGCGGCGCTCAATGGCGGCTTCATTCATATCTACGAGGGCACCGAGCCCGCGAGTGCGGATGCTGCCATCAACCCAGCAGACCATACCCTGTTGTGCACGATTTTCAGCGACGGCACCTCCGCCGGTCTCACGCTCGCTGCCACGGCGGCTGACGGCTTCATCGACAAGTCCAGTACCGAGACCTGGAGCGGCACGGTGGCTGAGACCGGCACCGCGAAATTCTTCCGCCATGTCGGCTCCGCGGACACGGGCGCGCTGTCCACCACGCAGCCCCGCCTGCAGGGCACGGTCGCGCGTGCCGGCGCCGAGTTGAACATCAGCAGCACGGAACTGGTGGCCGGCGCGCCTCAGTCGGTGAACTTCTACACGCTGCAGTTGCCCTCGTTCTAGGCGAACACCATGCCCGAATACTGCTTCAAGGCGACGGTGGATCTCAGGGAGGTGACGGTAGAAGGTGTGTACGCGCAATTCGCGAGAGTGTCCGGTATTCCGCCGGGGATCCCCAATTACCTAAAGCATGACGGGCAGTTTTTCATAGATGGGGAGCCGGCCGGTGGCTCCTCACTGACCTATAAACCTATCCATGCGGAGGAGATGCAGGGCGGGATGGATTTTGGGTGGGGGTCTGTGACTTCCGGCTACTACACCCAGCTCGGCTCCACTCGATACTCGTACAAGGTGGAATTCGAGTCCAGGCTTGCGGCCAGCAGCCCAGGTATTGCAGAAATTTTCTGCTCGATTGATTCGGTACAGGATGCAGAGCTACTGAATGCTGGGTTCGGTCCGGTCCGGTGCAAGGTCGAGAAAGGTGCTGGCGGGTTTTATTTCACCCCGTGGCTGTCCTTGCAGGGGTATGAATCCCCAACGACGGTCCGGCCGGGAGCCCCCATCATCGCATCCCTCTACGTGTCGCTCGCGGAGCCACCATATGAGGCCTTCTGGCAAAACCTTGTCAGTACGCGCGAGGTGCCTTGATGCTCATCCACAAGGACCTGCAGGGTGATGCGGGATTGCCTGAGCACGCGGCCCTGGGCGGCCTGCTGCGCGTTGGCAACGAATTCATGACCGACCGCAATGCTGACAGCGAGGTGCAGCGCTCGGGCGAGTTCGTCACGATGAAACGCAGCAGCGGCGGCTTCACGCGCCTGTGCGCAATCCATGAGACACCTGACGCCTGGGCGCAGAACCCTGACTCGGTGAGCCCGCTCGACGATGAGCAATACCTCTCCGCACCAGACGACATGGAGCGCGCGCAGCGCACGCGGATGTTCGTCGCCTCCGTGGATGACAACGGCGCAGAGCTTGACTTCGCTCGCGTGTCGGCCATGAAAGCCGAGTCCCGGATGCCTCGGTTCACCTACATCGCCTACTCGACCTCCGCGGGCCCCGAGGCCCACGCTCACGACCGGGTGCACGACGCTGACTACGCCACCCAGGCGGGGAAGCGCCGCCTGTTCTCGCTGGGTGACGGCCGGGCGCTGCTGGTGCGCGAGTTGGCCAAGGAAAACGATGACCGCTGGTACATGGGCGTGGCCCGCGGACTGTCCACCTTCTCGCGTCGCCGAAAGCGCACCGCCAGGGTGGAGCTGACCGCGATGGACCCGGAGACCGGAGCGATGGGTAAGACGCTGATGGGATTCGACATCCACAGCGGCCTGGGCTTCGATCCCTATCAGGAGGCGCCAAACCACGCTCTGAATGGGGGCCGGCCGTACCGTAGCCGCTACGTCTTCAACAACGGGCCAACGGACACGACGCTGCCGTTCTACCAGGGCGACGACATCTACATGGCCATGACGGGCGCGATGTGGGGGCGCATCGCTATCGATGGTGTCGCGGGCGATGCGGGTATCCAGGCTGATGCCAGCGACACCTACGCCGTGGCGGAGCCGGCCTACGCCCCGAATGGTCAGGAGACCTATCTCTGCCTGGTCGCCGTCCACCCAGCAGCGGGCGACACCCACGACCCTCTGTCGGCCGGGCCGTACCGACTGACCTGCACGCGCACGACGCCTGCCGGCGAAGTGGTGCAGAGCAAGATCAGCTTTCCGGCCATCGCGGGCGCGCCGAACCACTACTACGGCGCGACCGGCATGGAGCTGGTTCGGACCAGCCCGACGAACCTGGTGCTGATCGCTCACGTCCATGCGATGCAATCGGCATACCCAGGCACCATCTCGCCCGCCGCGCGCTCGCGGCTTTTCTTCTGGTCTGCCAACAACGGCGAGTCGTGGACTTACGCCCCGGTCTCGACCACGGCGCCGGACTTTCCGCTGTTCCCGTACTCGTCGCATCTGGTGCAGGACGCAGACACGCTGCTGGTGTTCTCGCACTACGACGCATACAGCACCGTGCCAGTGCCTGACCGGGATGGTGTCCAGGTCCACGCGGTCACCCGCGCCGGCACGGCCTACGTGTCCACCATTCCCGGCGTGCGCTTCAATGCAGGCCTGCGCACGCCCTATGTCACCGGCGGAAAGCACGACTACAACACGCCTTACATCGGGTTCGGGTACGGCGGCGCCGTGGCGGCGCGCGGCAAGCGCCGGCTGTGGATGCAGTTCGACCCGCGCTGGATTGAATACAGCCGGGACAAGATGCTGCAGTCGCCACCCTCGCGGCCGCAACTGCTCACCTCGGATGACGGTGGGCTGACCTGGGAGCGCAGGTTTCTGCCCACGGTATGGCAGCACCTCGTCGGGTTCGTGGTGGCCATCGACCGCAAGACCCTGGCTGTGCCGGTGTTCGCTCCCCGGCGGCTGGACGACCAGGGGGATGCTCTGCCGGCCAAAGCCCGCGTCTACCTGTCGCATGACGGCGGGGTGCGGTGGAGACCGACACAGTGGACCCTGGCGATGCCCGGATTCGCTTGGGTGGACGGCGCGCTTTTGCCTGGCCGCCTCGATGGCACTCCCTCGCTCGGACCTGGTGCTGACGAATACGACATTGATGACTCCGGCACGGACTACAGCCGGGGCGAGCTGTTCCCTCTAGTCGCGCTGCATGACGAAACCGGCAGGTTGTCTCCTATCAATCCGGCTCGACCGTGGATCGCCGACGCCCGCATAAAGGAACCAGCAAGTGGCTAAAGACCTCCTCAAACCCCGAACTCTGATCGAGTACATCCCCGAGGTCAAATACGACCCGGGATTCCCGGGAACGCCTGCGCAGCCCGCGCGAACGGTCTGGGGACAGAAGTCGGTGCGGTACCAGGTGCCCGCCAGCGCGATGACGAGCGTCTTCTATTTCACAGACCCGCGCACAGGTGTGCAGCGCTCCGTGAACAATTACTCCGAGGTACCGCCCGGCATGCGTGGGAGCATGCGCGTCATCTGGACGACGCCGCTGGACCAACTGCGCAGCCTGCTGGGCGAGCCACGGCTGAGCGCTGCACAGGCGCACTACAGCGACCTGTGGGGAGTCTCGTTCCTTCCCAATCAGCTGGTCGGAGAGGTCGCTACCTACCTTGCGCCACTTCAGTGGTCGGGCGCCTATGTAGACCGTACCGTGCCGGCCAGCACGACATACCCCGCTGTGCCGGCGGTCCCAGCGATCCCGCCCACAAAAGGCAGCCCCGCGCGCAGTGTCTACGACATGCACCTGGGCTGGAACGCCAGCGCACAGAGCGTGCGCGAGCTGGAGCCAGGATGGTCTGGGTACGTCGACTTCTCCGTCGGCAAAGTCGTAGGGGCTGTGGTCGGATTTTCCGAGACCCAGGACGTGCGGGATGGGGTACGAACTTCGTTTGGTGACATCAAGTACGGGCTGGTCTTCGGTGACGGACAGATCCGGGTGCGCGAGAACGGCGCGACCGGGCGTGTGGTTGCCACTGCTACTGGGAACGACGAGGTGTCGGCGACGGTCCTGGGCGGCCGCACGATCGAGTGGTACATCAACGGCGAATTCGCACACCGCAGCTCAGTGCGTCTGGCGAACGACTACGTGCTGAACGCGGTGCTCTACGCCGGCAACGACGCAGTGCTCAGCCCTATTTTTGAGGAATACGAGGTGTTTCAAACGGAGGTTCAACTCACGCTGGAGCCGTTGGCGATCGACGCCTACATGGGCGAGGAGCTGGGCTTCGACCTGAGCTTGAAGGCGATGAACCTGCAGGCGAGTCAGAGTGCACAAGCACAGTTCCGGCTGGCGCTGCCGCCCGTGCGCTCCAAAATTGACGGCTTTGGTCGCGCCACGCTGGATCTGCGCCATCTGGCTGTCAGCGCCTCGTCCCAGAAGAACAACGCCAACGGGCATCTCACCTCTGCTCCCATGCTTGTCGAGGCAGAGGTCGAGGGCGGAGAGGGCGCCTGGATCCCTAGCTACGCCATCGCCACACTGGGTATGCTGCCCGTAATCATGGCTGGTGAGGCTATGGTTGGGCAGGTCATGGAGCTCGAGCTGGCCCTGCCGCAGCTGCGTGTCATGTCCTCGCAGAATGCCTACGGTGAGATGCGGGCGGCGATGCCGCCCGTAGAGATC
>JAMNYN010000226.1 GCA_023622805.1 Pseudomonadota bacterium
CGAGCAGCGCGGCATTCACTTCCAGTGCCGCGTTGAACGCCAACAGACTGGCATCGCCCAAGGACATTTCGGTGCGTGCCACCCTGTGGCCCATGAGCCCGGGAAAGTCGACCACCGCGGCCAGGGTGCCGCGCAGATTGGCCACGCCCATGAACCAGGGCTGGGTATAGGGCACGGGCAGTACGCCCGACCAGGGAAAGATCTCCCCCGACTGGGCCAGGGGCATCAGGTATTTGCCACCGCCGGCTTCCACCGCCAGCCAGCTCGCCGCGGCCACGCCTTCACTGCGCGCCGCCTGTAGTCGCGCGGCAAGCCGCGCATGCAATTCTCTGAGCGCTTCGCGATTGGCCATGGCTGCGCGCGTCGCTCAGTTCAGCGCGGCAATCTTGGCCTGCAACTCCGCCGGGTCCACCGGCTTGGTGATGTAGCCACGCGCGCCCTGGCGCATGCCCCAGACCTTGTCGGTCTCCTGGCTCTTGCTGGTGCACATGATGATGGGCACGTCGGCATATTGGGGATCGCGGGTGATGGCGCGCGTGAGCTGAAAGCCGTTCTGGCCCGGCATCACCACGTCCATCAGGATCAGATCGGGCTTTTCCTGGGCCAGGCAGCGAAACGCCTCATCGGCGTTTTCCGCCGTGCGCACCTGCATGCCTTGCTTTTGCAGCAAATCGGTGAGGAACATCAGCTCGGTCTTGGAGTCATCAACGACCAGCACCTTGTGAATAGGCATCACATCGCTCCTAGGGGAATCTTGCCGAATTGCCGCACGGCCTGCAGCAGTTGGTCTTTGGTAAAGGGTTTGGTCAGGTAGTCCTGGCAGCCGACCATGCGGCCACGGGCCTTGTCGAACACGCCATCCTTGGACGAGAGCATGACCACGGGCGTATCGGCATAAAGCGCATTGCGCTTGATGATGGCGCAGGTCTGGTAGCCGTCGAGCTTGGGCATCAGGATGTCGCAGAAGATCAGCTGCGGCTGGTAGTCGTTGACTTTGGCCAGCGCGTCATAGCCGTCGTCAGCCAGCAGTACGTCATACCCGCCCTGGCGCAAGAAAATTTCCGCACTGCGCCGGATGGTGTTGCTGTCGTCCACCACCAGCACTTTCAAAGGTGCATCCGCTGTCGTTGTCACTTGAGAGCCTCCCAATCACACGCCGGCGCAGGTGCAGCCTGCGCTCAAATTTCGACCATCTCGAAGTCTTCCTTGCGGGCCGCGCATTCGGGGCAGGTCCAGTTCATCGGCACATCCTCCCAACGCGTTTGCGGGGGAATGCCATGCTCGGGACAACCGGCCTCTTCGTCATAGAGCCAGCCACAGATCAAACACATCCAAGTTTTAGGGTTGGTCACAGCTTAAAGGGCCTTCACATAGAATGCAACGATTGTATCTAGTCATTTCCTTGGCCTGCGCTGGCATTCGCATCGGCGCACACTAAGGCCTACCATGGCATCCTCGCCCACACCCATTCCCCTCACTGCCGCGGCCGCGGAATCGGACGAAGACTTCGACGTCGCGCAACCGGTCTGCGTGCTGGTTTTCAATGCCAACGACGCCAGCGGCGCCGGCGGTCTCACGGCCGATATCACCACCATTGCCTCGGTCGGCGGACACCCGCTTGGCGTGGTCACGGGCGCCTATGCGCGCGACACCGGTCGTATCTTCGAACATTACAGTTTCCCTGACGACTGCGTGGACGAGCAGGCCCGGGCCGTGCTTCAGGACATGCCCGTGCGGGCGATCAAGGTCGGCTTCGCGGGCAGCCCCGAAAACCTGGCGGTGATCGCCGAAATCTCGTCCGATTACCCCGACCTGCCCATCATCAGCTACATGCCCGAACTGTCGTGGTGGCGCGACGATCTGCTGGACCAGTATCTGGACGCGTTCCGCGAGCTGGTCCTGCCGCAGACTTCGGTGCTGGTCGGCAACCACAGCACGCTGTGGCGCTGGCTGCTGCCCGACTGGGATGCGAGCCGCAGCCCCAGCGCCCGCGACCTGGCCATGGCCGCCGACGCGCTGGGCGTGCCCTATGTGCTGGTGACCGGCATGGTCCTGCCCGAACAGTTTCTGGACAACGTGCTGTCGACGCCGCAGGCCGTGCTGGCCAGCCACCGCTTCGAAATGTTCGACGGCTCGTTCAACGGCGCGGGCGATACCTTGTCCGCCGCCCTCACCGCCCTGGTGGCCAGCGGCAACGACCTGGTCAGCGCCACGCAGGAAGCCCTGGAATACCTGGACCACAGCCTGGACAACGGTTTCCGCCCAGGCATGGGCCAGTTTCTGCCGGATCGCATGTTCTGGGCCCAGCCCGAGGACGACGAACTGGATGCCGACACCGAAGAAGAGGAAGCAGCCCCTGCGCCCTCCCTGCCTCTGGGCCGCTCGGTAAACGAACCACTGCCCCTAGAGGGCTTTGTGATGCCACCCCATGACACCAAACACTGACCTCAATCTTCCCCTGTTCGAACGCGCCAAGGCCGTGATTCCCGGCGGCGTGAATTCGCCCGTGCGCGCCTTCAATGCCGTCGGCGGCACGCCGCGCTTCGTCAAACGCGCCCAGGGCGCGTATTTCTGGGACGCCAACGACCAGCAGTTCGTCGACTACATCGGCTCCTGGGGCCCGATGATTCTGGGCCACGGCCACCCCGAAGTGCTGTCCGCCGTGCAAGAGGCCGCGCTCGACGGCTTCAGCTTCGGCGCGCCGACCGAACGCGAAGTCACGCTGGCCGAGAAAATCATCGCGCTGCTGCCGTCCATGGAAATGGTGCGCCTGGTCAGCTCGGGCACCGAAGCCACGATGAGCGCCATGCGCCTGGCGCGCGGCTTCACGGGTCGCAAGAAGATCATCAAGTTCAACGGCTGCTACCACGGCCACTCCGACGCGCTGCTGGTCAAGGCCGGCTCGGGCCTGGCCACTTTCGGCAATGCCACCAGCGCCGGCGTGACGGCCGAAGCCGTGCAGGACACGCTGGTGCTCGAATACAACGACATCGCCCAGCTCGAAGAAGCCTTCCAGCTGCATGGCGAGCAGCTCGCCTGCGTGATGATCGAGCCCATCGCCGGCAACATGAACTTCGTGCGCGCCAGCGTGGCCTTCACGCGCCGCCTGCGCGAGCTGTGCACCCAGCACGGCGCCTTGCTGGTCTACGACGAAGTCATGACCGGTTTCCGCGTGGCCCTGGGCTGCGCCCAGAGCGTCTACGCCGCGCAAATCCCCGACTTCGCACCCGACATCACGGTGCTGGGCAAAGTCATTGGCGGCGGCATGCCCATGGCCGCTTTCGGCGCCCGCCGCGAGATCATGGAAAAGCTCTCGCCCCTGGGCCCGGTCTACCAGGCCGGCACGCTGTCGGGCAACCCGATTGCCACGGCCTGCGGCCTCAAGACGCTGGAGCTGATCAGCCAGCCAGGCTTCCATGACCAGCTGCACCGCCAGTCCGGCCGACTCATCACCGGTCTGACCGAAGCCGCGCACGCTGCCGGCCTACCGTTCTGCGGCGACTGGCAAGGCGGCCTGTTCGGCTTCTTCTTCCTGCCCGAACTGCCCAGCACCTACGCCGAAGTGATGCGCACCGACGGCCAGCGCTTCAACAAGTTCTACCACGGCATGCTGGACCGCGGCCACTACTTCGCGCCCGCGCTCTACGAAGCCGGCTTTGTCAGCGCAGCCCATACCGACGACGATATCGACCGCACGGTCGAAGCCGCGCGCGCGGTGTTCAAGACCTTGTAAGCACGGCTGCGCTCCACGCAAAAAAGCCCCGCAGGCCATCGCCTGCGGGGCTTTTTTGCCACGGGGCCATGGCGGCGCTATTCGCCCCATTCAAAGCGTTCAGTGCCACGCTTGTTGATCATCATCACCCTGTCCCGGGTCGCCTTGCAAATCCACTCCTGCCTGGATTGCTCCAGCGCGGCATCGTCCGCGAACAAGGCATCGGGGGTCAGGGCCGCAGCCAGGGCGCAGCTGGGCGCTCGCACCGACTCGTATTGAATCCAGTCGATGGATGCCGCGGTCGCTGCGGCGGCCAGTTGGTGGGTCGCGCTGTAGTCGGACGCGTGCTTCCACAAATGCGACAGCTGCACCCATGGAGCGGCCATCAAGTTGATGGCGCGCCCACGCACGCAGGCTTGATAGAACGTATGTTCCGTGAGCAACTCGCCACCCGCCACCAGCCCCGCGCTATCCTGGATAAAGCGCATGCGCCAATAGGCAATTTCAGAACAAGCCCCGGACAGCGTGGATGAGCCGTACCACAGGCCGCTTTGCTGCGCCGGTCGGAAGCGTGAGCTGTGCTGCGGAAAATAGCGAAAGGGGCTCAGCAGCAGGTAATGCCGGGCCGTGTTGCTTTGCGCGGCGGGCGGTTTGCTGCTTTCGAGCAGTTGCTCCAGCAAGGCCTGCTCTTGCAGCGAGTCCACCAGCTTCATGGAAGCCGCGATGTATTGCGTTTCCACGCCTCGCCATGCGTTCTCCATGCCGAGGTCGACGCAATGCGTTTCCAGCCAGGCCGGGTCCCAGGTCTGCGCCTTCATGATGCCGCGCGCATGCCATCCAGATAGGAAAGGGTTCTGACCAGGCCGTCGGCCTTGTGGATCAACTGGTTGGGGCTGCCGAGCAAGGCCTTGTTGTAGCTGCCCATCCAGTTCTTGCGCTTGCTGTCATCACCGCCGATCAACGGGTCCAGCGAGCGGAACACGCGAATCAGCATCAACGCCAGCTCGCCTTCCTTGGTGCTGGGACCGATGGGCCGGCCGCTGGACTTGAGGCGGGAAACCGTGGCCTCGCTGACGCCGATCACCGCCGCCAGATCGGCATTGCTCAGCCCCAGTTGTTCAGCGGCCCGCAGCGTGGCCTTGGTCAACACGACGGCGGGGTCGGGGCTGGGGCGAGGGCTTGCAATCATGTCGTTCTCCTGCCGGGCTTGAAGGGCGTGGCTCTGTGCCTTCGATGATACCCAATGTCGAATGGCACCTCCATCATATGCAATGATTTTGCATATTTCTTGCAATTGATTGCCATCCATGGGCAGGCAGTCTCAGGGGCACCGAGCAAGGGCCGCCCCGCAGCAAGGATGTTGCCCCCCGGCCTATTTCCCCGCCAGCCGCGAATGGCGCGTGCCATAGGCCAGGTAGACCACCACGCCCAGCATCAGCCAGACGCCAAAGCGCAGCCAGGTCAAGGTGGCGAGGTTGAGCATCAGGTACAGGCACAGCGCGGCCGACAGCCACGGCAGCCAGGGCACCCAGGGCACGCGAAAGCTGTGCACCTGCTGCAGGTCGGGGCGCTTTGCGCGCAGCACCGGCACCGCCAGGCTGACCATCACGAAGGCCGACAGCGTGCCGATATTGATCATCTCCTCGAGCAGGCCGACGTTGGTGAAGCCCGCGAGAAAGGCCACGACGGCGCCGCACAGCAGTTGCAGGCGCACGGGCGTCTTGCGCCGGACCGAGGTCGTGCCCCAGGAGCGCGGCAGCAGGCCGTCGCGGCACAGCGCCAGCATCACGCGCGACGCGCCCATGAGCAGCACCATCACCACCGTGGTCAGGCCCAGCAGCACGCCGATGGCGATCACCTGCGCCGCCCAGCCCGCGCCTACCAGCACGAAGGCCGTGGCCAGCGACGGGTGCTCGGCCTTGGCCAGCTCGGTATAAGGCACCATGCCGGTCAGCGCCAGGGCCACCAGGATGTAGAGCAGCGTGACCAGGGCCAGGCCGCCGAAAATGCCGCGCGGCAGGTTGCGCTGCGGATCGCGCACCTCTTCGGCCGACGTGGCGACCACGTCAAAGCCGATGAAGGCAAAGAACACCAGCGATGCCCCCGAGACCACGCCCGTCCAGCCATATTGGCTGGGACTGGCACCGCTGAGCCAGGACAGCAGCGACTGGGCCCAGACATCGCCCCCCTGGCTGCCGGCGAGCGCCACCGCCGGCTGCGACGGCGGCACAAAGGGCGAGAAATTGGCCGTTTTCATATAGCTGAAGCCGACCACGATCACGAACAGCACGATCGCCACCTTGATCAGCGTGAAGACGTTGTTGACCCGGGCCGAGACCTGGGTGCCGACGATCAGCAGCGCCGTGAACAGGCCGACGATCAGCAGCGGCCCCCAGTCCAGCGCCACCGGCCCGAAGTGCACGGTGCTGGGCACATCCAGCCCGGCCAGGCCGAACACCGTGCTCAGGTAAATGCCCCAGTACTTGGCCACCACGGCGGCGGCGGCGACCATTTCCAGCAACAGATTCCAGCCAATGACCCAGGCCAGGCCTTCGCCCATGGTCAGGTAGGTATAGGTGTAGGCGCTGCCCGTGACCGGAATGCTGGAGGCGAACTCGGCGTAGCACATGATGGCCAGGGCGCAGGTCGCCGCGGCGAGCACGAAGGAGAAGATCACGGCCGGGCCGGCAAAACTGCCCGCAGCGCGCGCGCCCACCGAGAAAATGCCCGCGCCCACGGCGACGGCCACGCCCAGAATCATCAGGTCGAAAACGCCCAGGCTGCGCTTGAGCTGGCGACCGGGCTCGTCGGAGTCGGCCACCGCCTGTTCTATGGATTTGGTCTGGAGCCACTGCATGCGAGTCCTTGGTGAACGGCTGCAGTGTTCATTCTCGCGCGGCAATCCGCGGCAAAGTGAAAGCCATCGTTCAAAACGGTGGCATCTCGGCGGGCGAAAGATTATTGCGCCGGCGGATCCGGCTGGCTCAGCACCCAGGCGGCCATGGCCTGGGCGTCCTCGGCGTTGATGCGGGGGTTGCGCGGCATCAGCTTGCGCCCCCAGACGCCGGCGCTGCCTTCACGGATCTTGCGCGCGAGCCGCTCCAGCGCGGCCGGGTCGCCGCGGTAGCGCTGGGCGATCTGCGCAAAGCCAGGACCGACATGGGTGAACTCCATGCCGTGGCAGCGCAGACAGTACTGGTCTTGCACCAGCGTCCAGCCGGCCTGCTGCGTGGGCGGCGGGCCGGCGGGCGCAGTCGGTGGGCGCAGACTTTGCTGACCCAGCCAGACCAGCAAGACCAGCACCAGGGCCGCGGCCAGGACCAACCCCATCCGGAGCCAGCGCCGAGACGGGGAGGTGGACGGCTGCACCATCAGACCGTCAGATCAATGACGGAAGTGGCGCACGCCGGTGAAGACCATGGCCACGCCGCGCTCGTTGGCGGCGTCGATGACTTCCTGGTCGCGCATGGAGCCGCCGGGCTGGGCCACGCAGGTCGCGCCTGCATCCACCACCACGTCGAGTCCGTCGCGGAAGGGGAAGAAGGCATCGCTGGCGACCACGGTGTGCTGCAGCGACAACTTGGCGGCTTCGGCCTTGATCGAGGCAATGCGCGCCGAATCCAGGCGGCTCATCTGGCCTGCGCCCACGCCCATGGTCATGCCGTTCTTGCAGAACACGATGGCATTGCTCTTGACGTACTTGGCGACCTTCCAGGCGAACAGCAGGTCTTGCAGTTCTTCCTGGGTGGGCTGCTTGATGGTCACGACTTTCAGGTCGGCCAGTTGCAGTTCATGGTTGTCGGCGGTCTGCAGCAGCATGCCCGAACCCACGCGCTTGGTCTCGATGGCGTTGCGCACCTGGTTGTAGTCGGCGGGCAGCGCGATCTTCATCAGGCGCACGTTGACCTTGGACTTGAACACTTCCAGCGCTTCGGCCGTGAAGTCGGGGGCCATCAGCACTTCGGTGAACTGCTTGGCGACGGCCTGGGCCGCGGCCAGATCGACGGTGCGGTTGAAGGCGATGATGCCGCCGAAGGCGCTGGTCGGGTCGGTCTGGAAGGCCTTGGCGTAGGCGTCGTGGGCATTGCCGGCCACGGCCACGCCGCAGGGGTTGGCATGCTTGACGATCACGCAGGCAGGGGCTTCAAAGCTCTTGACGCATTCCCAGGCCGCATCCGCGTCGGCGATGTTGTTGTACGACAGTTCCTTGCCTTGCAGCTGCACGCCCGTGGCCAGCGAGCCGGCAGCGGGTACCAGATCGCGGTACCAGGCGGCTTGCTGGTGGCTGTTCTCGCCGTAGCGCAGGTCTTGCTCCTTGATGAACTGGGTGTTGGCCTGGCCTGGGAAAGTGGCGCGCGTGGGCACATACTCTTCCGACAG
>JAMNYN010000360.1 GCA_023622805.1 Pseudomonadota bacterium
GGCGGGATCGTGAAGCGCCTGCGCGTTCACACCAGCACCCGCTCGATACCGCCTTCATTGGCGCGCTGCACGTACTCGGGCATCCAGTTCTCGCCCAGGATCTTGTTCGCCATTTCGACCACGATGTAGTCGGCTTCGAGCAGGCCGTTCTGCAGGTCGTCGCCGTAGCGGCTCAGGCCTTGCAGGCAGCTCGGGCAACTGGTCAGGATCTTGAGGTTGTCCTGCGCGCCCAGGGCACCATCGGCCCGCAGCTGGGTTTCGCCCTTGCGCAGCTCTTCTTCCTTGCGGAAGCGGATCTGCGTGGAAATGTCGGGACGGCTCACGCCCAGCGTGCCGGACTCGCCGCAGCAGCGCTCGCTCTTGAGCACCTGGTCGCCCATCAAGCCCTTGACGGTCTTCATCGGATCCTGCAGCTTCATCGGCGTATGGCAGGGGTCGTGGTACAGATAGCCGCCGGCCTGGCCCAGGGTGATGCCCTTTTCCAGCAGGAACTCATGGATGTCGATGATGCGGCTGCCCGGGAAGATCTTGTCGAACTCGTAGCCTTGCAGCTGGTCGTAGCAGGTACCGCAGCTCACCACCACGGTCTTGATGTCCAGGTAGTTGAGCGTATTGGCCACGCGGTGGAACAGCACGCGGTTGTCGGTGATCATCTTGTCGGCCACGTCGAACTGGCCGCTGCCGCGCTGTGGATAGCCGCAGCACAGATAGCCTGGCGGCAGCACCGTCTGCACGCCCGCATGCCACAGCATGGCCTGCGTGGCCAGACCCACCTGGCTGAACAGGCGCTCCGAGCCGCAACCGGGGAAGTAGAACACTGCCTCGGTGTCGCCCTGGGTGGTCTTGGGGTCGCGGATGATGGGGACGTAGTCCTTGTTCTCGATGTCCAGCAGCGCGCGCGCCGTCTTCTTGGGCAGGCCGCCGGGCAGCTTCTTGTTCACGAAGTGAATCACCTGCTCCTTGATCGCGGGCTTGCCCACGCTCGACGGCGGACGGCTGATCTGCTTGCGACTCACGCTCTTGAACAGGTCCACGGCGAAGCGCTGGGCCTTGAAGCCCACGCCCACCATGGCTTTGCGCATCAGCTTGATGGTGTCCGGATTGGTCGCATTCAAGAACGTCATCGTGAGCTTGTTGCCCGGATTGAAGCTCTTCTTGCCCATCTTGCGCAACAGGTTGCGCATGTTCATGGTCACATCGCCGAAGTCGATCTTGACCGGGCAGGGGTTGAGACACTTGTGGCACACCGTGCAGTGGTCAGCCACGTCTTCGAATTCCTGCCAGTGCTTGATCGACACACCGCGGCGGGTCTGCTCTTCGTACAGGAAGGCTTCGACCAGCAGCGAAGTCGCCAGGATCTTGTTGCGCGGGCTGTACAGCAGGTTGGCGCGCGGCACGTGGGTGGCGCACACCGGCTTGCACTTGCCGCAGCGCAGGCAGTCCTTGACCGAGTCGGCGATCGCGCCGATGTCCGACTGCTGCATGATCAGCGACTCGTGGCCCATCAGGCCGAAGCTCGGCGTGTAGGCGTTGGTCAGGTCCGAGTACATCAGCGATTCGCGCGCGACATGGCCGTCGTGCACATGACCGGACGTGGCCAGGTGGGCATTGCGGATCAGCTTGCCCTTGTTGAAGCGCCCTTCGGGATCGACGCGCTGCTTGTAGGCCGCGAACGGCGCCAGCTCTTCGTCCGTGAGGAATTCCAGCTTGGTGATGCCGATGCCGTGCTCGCCCGAGATCACACCGTCCAGATGGCGCGCCAGCACCATGATGCGGGCCACGGCTTCGTGCGCGGTCTGCAGCATTTCGTAGTCATCGCTGTTGACCGGAATATTGGTGTGCACATTGCCGTCGCCGGCATGCATGTGCAGCGCCACCCAGACCCGGCCCTTGAGCACCTTCTGGTGAATGGCCTGCATCGCGTCGAGGATGGGCTTGAAAGCCACGCCCGAGAAGACCTGCGCCAGCGGCGCGCGGATCTGGGTTTTCCAGCTCGCGCGCAGGCTGTGATCCTGCAGCTCGGGGAACAGCGTGGCCACGTCGGCGAGCCAGCCGGCCCACTGCGCACGGACCTTGCCGATCAGCTCCAGCGCCTGCTGGACGCGGTCTTCAAGCAGCTCCGCCGAAGGAATTTCGCCCGCGTCGTCCTGCTTGCCCAGGGGCAGATTGCCCGCTGCAAAGAAGTCATTCAGCGCGTCGCACAGCTTGAGCTTGTTGCGCAGGCTCAACTCGATGTTGATGCGCTCGATGCCGTCGGTGTACTCGGCCATGCGCGGCAGAGGAATAACCACGTCTTCATTGATCTTGAAGGCGTTGGTGTGGCGTGAAATGGCGGCCGTGCGCTTGCGGTCCAGCCAGAATTTCTTGCGCGCTTCGGCGCTCACGGCGGTGAAGCCTTCACCGTTGCGCGAGTTGGCGATGCGCACCACTTCAGCGGCCACGCGCGCCACGTCGTCGGCGTTGTCGCCGGCGATGTCGCCCAGCAGCACCATCTTGGGCAGATGGCCGTTGCCCTTCTTGCTCTTGGTGGCGTAGCCCACGGCCTTCAGGTAGCGGTCGTCAAGGTGTTCCAGGCCGGCCAGCAGCACGCCCGAGCGCTTTTGCTCGGCGAACATGAAGTCCTTGATTTCCACGATGCTGGGCACGGCGTCCTTGGCATTGCCGAAGAACTCCATGCACACCGTGCGGGTGTGCTCGGGCATGCGATGCACCACCCAGCGGGCGCTGGTGATCAGGCCGTCACAGCCTTCCTTCTGGATGCCCGGCAGGCCGGACAGGAACTTGTCGGTCACGTCCTTGCCCAGGCCTTCCTTGCGGAAGCTCTTGCCGGGAATGGTCAGGGTTTCGCTGCGCACCGGCGTCTTGCCGTCGGCTTCGAAATAGCGCAATTCGAACGTCGCCACTTCGGCGTCGTGGATCTTGCCCATGTTGTGGTCGGTGCGCGTGACTTCCAGCCACTGCGCATCGGGTGTGACCATGCGCCAGCTGACCAGATTGTCCAGCGCCGTGCCCCACAGCACGGCCTTCTTGCCGCCGGCATTCATGGCGACGTTGCCGCCAATGCAGGAGGCTTCGGCCGAAGTCGGGTCGACCGCGAACACAAAGCCCGCGCGCTCGGCCGCATCGGCCACGCGCTGCGTCACCACGCCGGCTTCGGTCCAGATCGTGCCCACTTCCTGGGGCTGGCCCGGCAGGCGCAGCATCTCCACCTCGGTCATGGCTTCGAGCTTTTCGGTGTTGATCACCGCGCTGCGCCAGGTCAGGGGAATCGCGCCGCCGGTGTAGCCCGTGCCGCCCCCCCGGGGAATGATGGTCAGTCCCAGGTCGATACAGCCCTTGACCAGACCGGCCATTTCGACTTCGGTGTCCGGCGTCAGCACCACAAACGGGTACTCGACGCGCCAGTCAGTCGCGTCGGTGACGTGACTGACGCGCGACAGGCCGTCAAACTTGATGTTGTCCTTGGCCGTCAGGCGCCCCAGCGTGCGCTGCACGCGGCGGCGCAGCTCGGTGGCGGCCTCGAAAGTGGTGTTGAACTCGACGACAGCGCCACGCGCGGCTTCGACCAGTTGGCCCACCAGCGCATCGCGCTCGGGGTCCACGTTGGGTTCGCGGCGCTTGTTGACTTCGGCCAGGCGGTGCTGGAGCGCGTCGACCAGCGACTTGCGGCGCTCGGGATTGTCCAGCAGGTCGTCCTGCAGATAGGGGTTGCGCTGCACCACCCAGATATCGCCGAGCACCTCGTAGAGCATGCGGGCGGAGCGGCCCGTTCGGCGCTCTTCGCGCAGCTGGTTCAACACGTCCCACATGGGAGTGCCCAGCAACCGGATCACGATCTCTCTGTCGGAGAAAGAAGTGTAGTTGTAGGGGATTTCTCGGAGACGAGCAGGTTCGGCAGCCTTTGCCAGCAAGGCTGCCTGCGCAATCGGAAGATTCATGGGGTAGACCGTGTTGGGCGTTTTGTACGCCCTGTGCCATGGGGATGGAGATTTTAAGCCGGCCACTGTTACTTGATGCATCCGCGCTGGCGATGGCCCCCGGCGGCGCGGGCGTTTGCAGCAAACAAAAACGCGTCAAAAAGAAAAGAATCGATACCACAACAATCGGTGTTTTCCCCTGGAAAACGCGCAAATCAGCCCTGGGCAGTGACCTAGAATGCAATTTAGCCCGCGTTACGGTTCTTTCACATTTTTGCTACGAATCCTTGACCAGCCAGGCCGGCTGCGGGTTTACGCGTTGATGTGACACGCGGCATATGCGCACAATCAATGACACATATATGTCACACCCGCTACCTAGCATGGGTGGATTGTTCTTTCGTTTCGACTCCAGGAGTTTTCATGAATTTCAAACCTTTGGCCATTGCCGCCGCCATCGCGGCCACCTGCGTTTCCGCCCAGGCCCAAACCGAAATCCAGTGGTGGCATTCGATGACGGCCGTGAACAACGAGTGGGTCAATGACCTGGCCAAGCAGTTCAACGAAAGCCAAAAAGAATACAAGGTCGTCCCCACCTTCAAGGGTGTCTACGACGAAAGCATGACGGCCGCCATCGCCGCCTTCCGTTCGGGCAATGCGCCCCACATCCTGCAAGTGTTCGAAGTCGGCACGGCCACCATGATGGCTTCCAAGGGCGCGACCGTGCCCGTGGGCAAGATCATGTCGGACGCCGGCCAGGCTTTCGACCCCAAGGCCTACATCCCCGCCGTGGCCGGTTACTACACCGCCCCCAACGGCCAGATGCTGAGCTTCCCGTTCAACAGCTCGACCACCATCGCCTACTACAACAAGGACGCTTTCAAGAAGGCCGGCCTGAACCCCGACGTCGCGCCCAAGACCTGGCCCGAATGGTTCGAAGCCGCCAAGAAGCTCAAGGCCAGCGGCCACAGCTGCCCCATGACCCTGGCCTGGCAAGGCTGGACCCAGCTGGAGAGCTTCTCCACCTGGCACAACGTGGAATTCGCCACCAAGGCCAACGGCCTGGCCGGCATGGACGCGCGCCTGAAGATCAACTCGCCGCTGCACGTCAAGCACATCGACAACCTGGCCAAGGCAGCAGCCGCTGGCGAGTTCGTCTACAAGGGCCGTGCCTCCTCGGCACAGGCTTCGTTCACTTCGGGTGAATGCGCCATGATCCAGACTTCGTCGGGCTTCTACGGCGACGTGGCCAAGAACGCCAAGTTCTCCTACGGCCTGGCAGCCCTGCCTTACTACCCTGACGTGAAGGGCGCGCCCCAGAACACCGTCATCGGTGGCGCATCGCTGTGGGTGATGTCCGGCAAGAAGGCTGCCGAGTACAAGGGCGTGGCCGAGTTCTTCAGCTTCCTGTCGCAGACCAAGGTCCAGGCCGCCAGCCACCAGCGCACGGGCTACCTGCCCATCACCATGGCTGCCTACGAGCTGACCGAAAAGTCCGGCTTCTACCAGAAGAACCCCGGCACCGATCTGGCCGTGCAGCAGATGATCCGCAAGGTCACCGACAACTCGCGCGGTATCCGCCTGGGCAACTACGTGCAGATCCGCACCATCGAGGACGAAGAACTCGAACAGGTCTGGAGCGGCAAGAAGTCTGGCAAGGAAGCCCTGGACTCCATCGTCAAGCGTGGCGACGAATTGCTGGTCCGCTTTGAGCGCGCCAACAAGAAGTAAGCTTTTCGCGCAAGTCAAAAGCCCTTTATTTGGCTATGCAGAGGTTTTACCTCTGGCATAGCCGCTGCCAGCTAGGCACAATACGCGCATATTCGCTGGATTAAGCGTTTCGACTCGATTCGTTTCGATTCGCTTTTCACACCAGGCGTGGCCAGCGCCCTCCAATCCTCCGAGCTCCCCGATGGGGCTCGGCGGTTTTTTTTGTTTGTGAACCCCATGGAAAAACGCGTACTTTTCCGCTCTACATGGCTGCCCTGGGTGCTGATCATGCCCCAGCTGCTGATCATTGGCATCTTCTTCTTCTGGCCCGCCGCCCAGGCAGTGCTCCAGTCGTTCCAGATCGAAGATGCCTTTGGCATGAGCACCGAATGGGTGGGTCTGGAGAACTTCCGCAACCTGCTCGGTGACCCCACGTACCTCAATTCCTTCCTGCGCACCGCTTTCTTCTCGGTGCTGGTGGCAGGCGTCGGCATCGTGGCTTCTCTGGGACTGGCCATTTTTGCCGACCGCATCGTGCGCGCGGCCATGCTGTACAAGACACTGCTGATCGTGCCTTATGCCGTGGCGCCCGTGATTGCCGGCGTGCTGTGGGTGTTCATGTTCTCGCCGTCCATCGGCGTCGTGGCCCACTACCTTGGCGAGCTCGGCTACAACTGGAACCACATCATGAACGAAGGCCAGGCCATGGCCCTGGTCGTTCTGGCTTCGGTGTGGAAGCAGATTTCGTACAACTTCCTGTTCTTCCTGGCCGGCCTGCAATCGATTCCGAAGTCGCTGATCGAAGCCGCTTCCATCGACGGTGCCGGACCCTGGCGCCGGTTCTGGAACATTCAGCTGCCCCTGCTGTCGCCGACCACCTTCTTCCTGCTGGTGATCAACATCGTTTACGCCTTCTTTGATACCTTCGGCATCATTGACGCGGCAACGGCCGGCGGCCCGGGCCAATCGACGTCCATCCTGGTCTACAAGGTCTACCAGGACGGCTTCAAGTCGCTGGACCTCGGCAGCTCCGCTGCCCAGTCGGTGATCCTGATGCTGATCGTGGTGGTGTTGACGGTGGTCCAGTTCCGCTACGTCGAAAAGAAGGTGCAGTACTGATGACTTACGCCTTCAACGCACCTGTTTTTGTGAATCTGGAGCCTTCCCATGGTTGACCGCCGTCCCTGGATCACTGTCCTGTCCCACCTCGTGATGATCGTGGGCGTGCTGATCGTGGCCTTCCCCCTGTACCTGGCCTTCGTCGCGTCCACGCACACCGCGGATGCGATTGTCCAGTCCCCCATGCCGCTGCTGCCCGGCTCCCACATGTGGGAGAACTACAAGGCCGCGCTGCTCGGCTCGGGCAAGCTGGGCTCCAACACCAGCGTCGTGCACATGATGTGGGTCAGCTTCGTGACGGCCATGGTCATCACCGTGGGCAAGATCGCCATCTCCCTGCTGTCGGCCTTTGCCATCGTCTACTTCCGCTTCCCCTTCAAGATGCTGTGCTTCTGGGCCATCTTCTTGACGCTGATGCTGCCGGTGGAAGTGCGCATCTTGCCGACCTACAAGGTCGTCGCTGAACTGGGCATGCTCAACAGCTACGCCGGTTTGACGCTGCCGCTGATCGCCTCGGCCACGGCCACTTTCCTGTTCCGCCAGTTTTTCCTGTCGGTGCCGGATGAGCTGGTCGAAGCCGCGCGCATCGACGGCGCCGGCCCCATGCGTTTCTTCAAGGACATTCTGGTGCCGCTGTCCAAGACTTCGGTAGCCGCCTTGTTCGTGATCCAGTTCATCTATGGCTGGAATCAATACCTGTGGCCGCTGCTGATGACCACCAGCGAAGACATGTACCCCGTGGTGATCGGCATCAAGCGCATGCTCGCCGGCGGCGAAGCCGCCGTGGACTGGAACATCGTGATGGCCACCGCCATCATCGCCATGCTGCCCCCGGCCGCCGTGGTCATGCTGATGCAAAAGTGGTTCGTGAAGGGCTTGGTGGACACCGAGAAATAAGCCCCAGGCATCCGCTCCTTTTGAATATCTGAACGATCTGAACGAATACTCCCATGGCATCCATTACTCTCAAGAACGTCGTCAAGCGCTACGGCAGCGGCAAAACCGCAGTTCCCGTGATTCACGGCGTCAACGCTGACATCAAGGACGGTGAATTCATCGTCATCGTCGGGCCCTCGGGCTGCGGCAAATCGACGCTGCTGCGCATGATCGCCGGCCTGGAAGAAATTTCCGGCGGCGACATCTCCATCGGCGACCGCGTGGTCAACAACCTGGAACCGGCCCAGCGCGACATCGCCATGGTGTTCCAGAACTATGCGCTGTACCCGCACATGACGAACTTCGAAA